>NZ_JBHSQV010000035.1:0-165097 GCF_042658665.1 Marinicrinis lubricantis | reverse complement strand
GAAAGCGACAAATTACACTGAGCCTGAACAATTTTATTGTCAGGCTAGCGTCTTTAGGCGCAGTTTGGCAACAGGGGGTTATACCCCCAGAGCAAACCACCCGTTGGACGGGTGGTTATGATTTTCTGTCCTTTTATTCTTAACTTGTTCAAGAAAAAGAACATAAGATCACGTATTTGAATGTCGATTTATGCTATAATATTCGTTAGTTTTATTCGAAAAATAATGATATATATTGGAGTCGTAAACGTATGGATGCAATGGATAAAATGTGGCTTTCTTTAATTGCGATCATACTGATGGTTGTTGCCTCGGTTCTCATTACTGTGGCCAGAACCAAAACGAAGGGGTGGATTCGCAGAATACTAAGCTTAGTTGCTTTTATTGTGCTTTTCTACGCTGTCGTTCTAGGTTTTATATCCATCGTATAGCGGAATAAGGGAAGGAATTATTTTTACGGTAAAGGATGAATTTCTCACATGATCGAACTGCGCGGAAGAACCAAAAACATCGTGATTGAACCGGAAACGGGAAAAAGTATATTGGAGCTCGCGATGGAGCATAACGTCGATTGGGGATTTTCCTGTACAAGGGGAACATGCGCACGCTGCCGTTGTTACGTGGAAACCGGCAGAGAGCTTCTGAGTGAGCCGACCGATGCAGAATGGGCCAGGCTGGACGAGGAAGAGCTGGAAGAAGGTTATCGATTAGGCTGCCAGGCTGTCGTGACCAAGTTAGGGACGTTGAAAGCGTTGAACAAAACTTATTTTTAGAGAGGGTGACTTTCTTGAGTGGATACCTTCTAGATGAACCGATGGAAAGTGCCCTTGTTCAAGCAGCCGAAGTATTGGAAAAGCTCCCCTTCACCTGCATGGTCGGTGGAAGCAGCGGCTTGCTGCTGCAAGGCGTGGAGCTTGAAGTAAGACCGAGGGACATCGACTTGTATGTCGATATGCGTCACGCGGACCAAGTTCACAGCCAGCTAAAACCTTATGCTACGGATGAGCCTCAGTTTAGCGAGACCGCCATGTACAGCTCGCGTCTGAGCCATTACAAGCTAAACGGTATGGTATTAGAGTTGGTCGGCGGATTTTGTGTCAAATCCGGCGGCTCCTCCTATGAAATTCGGATTGAAGGCGGTCTGGATGCTTATGGGACGGTTCAATCCGTAGGAACCCGTTCACTAATGGTCATGCCGCTGGCTCATGAATTTGTATTCAATATTTTGAGAAACAGGCCGGATCGGTACATCCCCATCGCAAAGGCGATGAATGAAGCGCCTGCGTTCCACCACGGGGCGTTAACTTGGATTGTAGAGCACAATCATTTTAATGAACAGCATATCGCGGCGATGAAAGAACTGGTTCATGCAGTTTACAACAGCGAAGGAGTTTCCCATGCCCAAAGTAGGCTTTTTACCTAATGAACGGACCGTCGATGTCAAAGCAGGCACCACATTGCTTGAGGCGTCGAGAAAAGCAGGCGTCGCCATTCGCACCCGCTGCGGGGGGAACGCCTCCTGTCTCATGTGCAAGGTTCATGTGGGCCCGGGGCAAGGGGTACTGGAGCCGTCCGCAAAGGAGAGCTATAAAATGGGGGACTGGACGAAGCATCATCAGCGATTGGCCTGCCAGACTAGAGTAATTGGCGATGCGGTGGTGACCCTGCCGGAGGATCCGTTGAAAGCTGCAGTGCGTGCGAAGTTGGAACAATTGAAGAAGGAAAAACAAGAGAAAGACAATGACCGATGGGAATGATGAAAACGATGAAACGCCGGCTCATGTCTGCAGCCGTTGCAGTTATTTTTCTATTTGCACTGACTGGGTGTTTGTATCCTGATGAACAGAGGCAGGCTCACGTCAGACCGAGTCAGGAATACATAACATTAGTACAAATTGCAGTTAATCAATTTCAGGAGAAGAGCGGGGTTCTCCCGATTAAGAACAGCACGATGGAGACACCGATCTATGAGAAATACGTCATTGATTTTAAGAAGCTGATGGAACGAAATTTATTGAATGAACCGCCGCCAAATGCATTTGAAAGCGGAGGGAACGATTATTATGTTTTAGTTCATGTCGAGGAAGAGCCTACCGTGAAGCTGATGGATATCGCGGCAATGCAGTCCGTCATTGATATTCAGCGTGCGGTCGACAGCTATCGTTCAGAGCATGGCGGACGGATCCCGGCTGCGGAGGCACTGACGCCAGGCTGGTATTCTATCGATTATGACCTGCTGAAGATGAAGCCTCTCCAGATTCCTAGTCCTTATTCCGTGCAGTCGCTTAGTTTAATGGTGAACGAAGCAACGGGAGATGTAATGATTGATTACAGTTCGGAAATGATGAAGCTGATTCAGCAGCAGGGAAAGGTTTCTTTTCCCGAAGGTGAGGATCTAAGAGAGCTTCTAGTTCAGTCTTCTCCGTACATACCTGTTCGTTCGTATCCGTACGATTGGAACGGGGAGAGGCCCGTGCCTGCACTTGAAAATCAATATTAACCGATTAAAAAACCGTCCTGAAGGGCGGTTTTTTAATTGGCGATAAAACCTGCCCCTAAACGTGGGTGCTCATCACTTAAGAAGCCTCGATAGAGGTTTTCTCATGTCATATTGGAAACACCCGTCTTTGATGGTTTATTTTACGCGGAAAACGTATCTCTCTTCTAGCGATCGCATATATTTTAGAAAATGCGGCAGACAAGGGGGGCAGCACAAACTTTCAATAATAAAAACTTGAACGGAGTCATATTCATAGTCTAGGTACATATATTTAATACTAGTCCAAATGAATGTACGAGTTAGGAGGGTTTCTCATTGGAAAAAGTGGATATTTTCAAGGATATCGCTGAACGCACCGGCGGAGACATCTATTTGGGAGTCGTTGGTGCGGTCCGTACAGGAAAATCCACCTTCATTAAACGATTTATGGAAACCGTAGTGCTTCCCAATATCGTCAATGAAGCAGACAGAGTGCGTGCCAAAGATGAACTGCCGCAAAGCGCAGCAGGCAAGACGATTATGACAACGGAACCGAAGTTCGTTCCTAATCAGGCTGTGAAAATCAGCGTTGCCGAAGGCTTGGAAGTCAATGTGCGCATGGTGGATTGTGTAGGTTATGCCGTACAAGGCGCTAAAGGATATGAAGACGAAAATGGACCGCGTATGATTAATACGCCATGGTTTGAAGAGCCGATTCCTTTTCAGGAGGCGGCAGAGATTGGAACCCGTAAAGTCATCCAAGAACACTCTACATTAGGTGTCGTTGTAACGACGGACGGATCAATCGCGGAGATTCCGAGAGAATCGTATGTAGAGTCGGAGGAGCGGGTAATCGCTGAGCTGAAGGAAGTTGGAAAGCCATTCATTCTGCTCGTGAATTCCACCAATCCGGAAGGCACCTATGCTCAGGATCTGCGCAGTCAATTGGCAGAGAAATACGACATCCCCGTCATGGCGATGAGCGTCGCGAATATGGATGAGAACGATATGATATCCGTGCTTAGAGAAGTCCTCTACGAGTTCCCGGTTCATGAAGTTAATGTAAACCTGCCTAGCTGGGTGATGGTTCTGGAGGAGAGGCATTGGCTCCGCCACAACTTCGAGGAATCGGTGCGTGAAACGGTGAAGGATATTCGCCGGCTTCGTGATGTAGATCGGATCGTGGAAAGCTTCCACGAGTATGAATTTATTGATCGAGCAGGGCTCGCGGATATGGATATGGGTCAAGGCATCGCAGAAATTGATTTGTATGCTCCAGACGAGCTGTACGATCAAATCTTAATGGAAGTCGTTGGCGTAGAAATTCGAGGCAAAGATCATCTGCTGCAGCTGATGCAGGAATTCAGCATTGCCAAGAGGGAATACGACCGTTTCTCCGAAGCATTGGAGATGGTCAAACAAACCGGATATGGTATTGCAGCACCGCCGCTTGAAGAAATGTCGCTAGACGAGCCGCAATTAATTCGTCAAGGTTCCCGCTTCGGCGTTCGCCTGAAAGCGACGGCCCCTTCAATTCATATGATCCGAGTCGATGTTGAATCCGAATTCGCTCCGATTATCGGGACGGAGAAGCAAAGCGAAGAGCTCGTTCGTTATCTGATGCAGGATTTTGAAGAAAATCCAACGAAAATATGGGAATCGGATATATTTGGGCGCTCTCTGCATTCGATTGTCAGAGAAGGAATTCAAGGCAAAATTGCGATGATGCCGGACAATGCGCGTTATAAGCTTCAGGAAACGCTTGGGCGCATCATCAACGAAGGTTCAGGAGGACTCATCGCGATTATCCTATAAGCTTACGGATGAAGAAAGCTGTCAGGGAGCCATCCCTTTCAGCTTTTTTTGTATATTTTTGTGTCATCGACGTATAATTTTGATGAATTCGGTAAAGACAGAGAATATAAGCAGTTCCTTCTTGTGGGGGGAGGTGAAGAAGAATGAATAAAACCGAATTGATCGCAAAAGTGGCGGAAACAGCAGAGCTTTCCAAAAAGGACGCAACCAAAGCGGTAGATGCGGTGTTTGATGCGATTTCCGAGGCATTGCAGAGCGGTGACAAAGTGCAGTTGGTTGGTTTTGGAAACTTTGAAGTAAGAGAGCGCTCTGCAAGAAAAGGGCGTAATCCGCAAACCGGTGAAGAAATCGACATCCCTGCAAGTAAGGTTCCCGCCTTTAAGCCCGGGAAAGCATTGAAAGACGGCATTAACTAAATGACATACTCTATCTAGATGGAAAATACGTCTGAACGTTTCGTTCAGGCGTATTTTTTGTATTCAGGGTTATGGGTGAAAACTATTGCGGGGTCTATTGTTTTTTGATACTATATTTTTTACATAGCAAGGCTGCATCCAGTCTTTTCTAATTGCAGAACAAGAATGGACTGCACCCCGATTTTATGTTTTTCGGGCCGTGGCTCAGCTTGGTAGAGCGCATCCTTGGGGTGGATGAGGTCGCAGGTTCAAATCCTGTCGGTCCGATACTTTTGTCGTACCTATGAAGAAAACGCCTCGATCTGGTTTTGTAGTCCCAATCGGAGGCGTTTTCCCCTGTGAAGACTTATTCTTCAGGTGTCTGGTCCAGAGAAAGACGAGTGACTTCCGTGTAGTCCCCTTTTTTGATCTCCTGTTTGGAAGCTTTTTCTTCTAAGGGATCATGCATGTTCATACCAGGAGCAATAGTGGGCTCTGTTGTGTCTTGTTTTTGCTGCATTGTACTTCACACCTTTCGCATCGTATACCATCGTTAGGGTGCCGTGCAGGAGCAGGATTCATGCAGATGAGAAACTGTACAGATGTGAATTTACGAATCGATTATTCGTCCCATGTCGTTTAGGATGAAGATCGTCGCTGGCGATTCGTACCAGTGGAGATCGTGATCGGTTGCAATGGTAAAGACAGGCACTATATAATGGAAGCAACCGCTGGTACCATAGATTTTGTGGCTGCAAGTATGCTTTCGCTTTGGAATATGGTAACGGTCAATTTATTATGGATAAAGGAAAGGCGGCCTTCGATATGGATTCGATGTATTCCGAGTATATGGTCATTAAAGCAAAGGAAAACGGTGTTCATGTGATCGGGTTAACGCGAGGTACGGATACCCGGTTTCATCATACGGAGAAATTGGATAAAAATGAAGTCATGATCGCACAGTTTACCGACCACACATCCGCCATTAAGATTAGGGGAAATGCGAAAATATATACAAAATACGGAATCGTCGATACAGATGAGGAATAATGGAATTGGCAGGCATAGCCTGCCTTTTTTTTATGTACAATGGTAAGGAGGGATTGTCTGATAGGGAGGAATTCCTATGAAATGGTTGAAGTTAGCTGCCTCTACTTTTCTTCCAGCGATTGCGGCAGCTGTCGTGCTGACTTTCGTCATGAATTGGGGGAGCTTCGATTTAAAGGGCTGGGGTGCAAAAGGCCAAGAAGAGCTGACAGAAGAAAATTTAGTGGACCGGATGCTTGAACTGCAGCTGGCTAATCCATTAACGAAAGTCTCATGGAATCATCATATTTTATCGATAGATTTGGAGTGGGACAGTGGGAACAGCGGGCTGCTGGAGACGCTGGGTGACTTGAAGAAGATTGCTGCCTTCTCTTTTGAGCGAACGAACAATGCTGGGCAGGTACTGGTGCGGGTGCTGCAGCGTGGCGAGCCTCCGAGACTGTTGGTCGCAATGGATGTGAAAAGAGAGCAGTGGTCTGAGCTAAATGGGTCACAGGAATCAGCGGAGCAGCTGTGGCATGAATTGGATAAGCGAACGAATCTGCTCATGACAGGGATTGGAAAGCACCATTTTATGAAGACCCAGGAAAAGGTTGAAGATTCACATTTATAAAGCAAAGTGGATGTATAAAGGGATATTTTACAAACCGTGCGCTTACGATAGGGATATGATATAATATTTTAGACATTGCAGCATGCAGGTACGTAAGTGCAGGTAAGGATCGGAGGAAAGTAAGTGAAAGCGGTACTCGACGCAGCGCAAAAATATATGAGCCATGACATGATCACAAAGCATACGGAGCTGCCCCAGTTTCCTCATTGCAGAAGTGAACTTTTGTATACTTTCTTAAAGCACGAGCTTCCTCAGCGGGAAGATATTTATACATTAGCAACTTCGCTAATTCAAATGGCTCTGGACACGCATGACTTGGTTGAGTTAGACAACGTGGAAGATATGCGGGAGCAGAGAGCCAAACAATTGAAAGTATTGGCCGGCGATTATTTCAGCAGCCGATTTTATTATTTATTATCTTATGCAGATCAAATCGAAACGGTAAAACAGCTTGCAGCTGCAATCTGCGAAGTAAACCGTTTGAAGGTTAATCTGTATATGAAATTGAAAAACTTCGCGCTTACAGCTGAAGAGTATTTGAATCAGACGGTTCAAATCAGAAGTCAGCTGTATTTATCATTTTCCAACCTGTTCCGTTCGGGGAAGGAGAAGCTGTGGCAGGATCTTTTGATTGGCTTTACCCGCTGTGAGCTGCTGCGAGATGAAATTCGCAGGACAGAGACAGAAGGTCTGCCGTATGCAGGATACGGATACTGGATGTTATTGGAACGGGCTGATACCGAAGAAACAGAACGGATTAAGCAAGAGGACAAGCCGCAAGGACTCACGGCCCTCGTTTCCAAATACAATGTGTTTGGACAAATGCAGGACATGCTTCATACGCATTGGAAAGAGTTGAGCTTTAAGCTCAAGCAGCTGGAGCCTACGGTTCTCGTGAAGGATTTGCTTAAAATGGGCGAGAAGCTCGTATATACGCCTCAAAAAATATAGCTTGCAGCTGAACGAAAGTTCGTTTATTGGCTTACATAAAAAGCGGGAGAGATGGAAATTGGCGAATCCAAATTCGAAAGAACAATTTGTTCATTCGGTGTTTGAAAAAATTGCACCCAAGTACGATTTGATGAACAGCCTGCTGAGCTTTCGCCGTCATAAGGCATGGAGAAAATTCACCATGAAAAAGATGAATGTCCAGCCGGGACAAACTGCGATCGATCTCTGCTGCGGTACATGTGATTGGACCATTAGTACGGCGAAGGCGAGCGGCAGCGGAGAGATTGTAGGATTGGATTTCAGTGGTCAAATGCTGGAAATCGGTCGGCAGAAGGTTGAACGGGCGGGGTTGAGTAAGCAAATTCGCTTGATACAAGGCAATGCGATGGAGCTGCCCTTCCCGGATAACAGCTTTGATTACGCAACGATTGGCTTCGGGCTTAGAAATGTGCCGGATTTAGTACAAGTGCTTCAAGAAATGCAGAGGGTCGTCAAGCCTGGCGGAAAAGTATTTTGTCTAGAGCTGTCTAAGCCAACTTGGCAGCCGTTTAAAGGGATTTATTATTTTTACTTCGAAAAAGTGCTGCCGCTGCTTGGAAAGTTGTTTGCAAAAAGCTATCAGCAGTACAAATGGCTGCCGGAATCGTTGGCTGCTTTTCCGGATCATAAGCAGCTTGCTGAGATTTTTAGACAAACGGGTTTAGAACAAGTGGAGGCTCATCCGTTAACCGGAGGAATAGCAGCGCTGCATATTGGGTTAAAGGGGAATGGAGATGTCTCGAAAACTTAAAATATTTTTAGAAATGATCAAGTTTGAGCATACGCTGTTTGCGATGCCATTTGCTTTTATGGGAGCGATTTTGGGGTCGATTGTGGTGGCGGACAAGCTTCCATCTTGGGAGCAGATAGGATGGGTTACATTGGCGATGGTCGGGGCAAGGAGCGCTGCGATGGGTCTGAATCGGCTCATCGACAAGGTGTTCGACGGTAAAAATCCACGGACCGCGATGCGCGCCCTTCCTGCAGGACTGCTAACCTCGATGGAAGTGGTCCTGTTCGTCGCCGTGTCGATGCTGATTTTATTTTTTGCCGCATTTAGGCTTAGTGATTTAGCTGTGAAGCTGCTGCCCGTTGCAGTTTTTTTTCTTGTTTTTTATTCTTATACGAAAAGATTTACTTGGCTCTGCCACCTTATCCTTGGACTGACGATCGGACTGGCCCCATTAGGTGGTTGGGTTGCGGTGACCGGAGAGTTTAGCTGGATTGCACTTATCTTTTATATTTCGGTCGCTTTCTGGACAGCAGGCTTCGATATCATTTATGCTTGTCAAGATATGGAATTCGATCGCTCTGAAGGTCTTCATTCTATACCAGAACGATTTGGCCTGTCCAAGTCGCTTTGGATTGCGAAAGGGTTTCATTTGATCACGGCTATTGGCTTCATCAGCATGATGATCATGACAGATTTAAGCTGGTTTTACTTGATCGGAATTGTCATCGGCATTACCTTGCTTTATTATGAACACAGTCTGGTCAAGCCTCACGATTTGTCCAAGATCAACATCGCCTTTTTTATGATGAACGGCATATTTAGTTCCGTCGTATTCATTTTTACTTTAATTGATGTGGTGGTGCTGTACGGATGACAGTACAGAACAATGATCAAAAATGGGTCATCGGTATAACGGGGGCCAGCGGAGCGATCTATGCCGTGACCCTCTGCAAGGAACTGCTGAAGCTCGGCATGCACATACATCTTGTAATTACCGATGCGGGCTGGCGGGTGCTCAAGGATGAGCTGAGCTGGCCGGTTCATAAGCGAGCGGACTGCTTGGAGGAGCACTTGGGCGGTTTGCCCGGCACGTACGAATATCATCCTATACAGGATATTGGCGCATCCATTGCCAGCGGTTCCTTTCGAACACGAGGGATGGTCGTTGTGCCTTGCTCCATGGGGACTCTTGCGGGTATTGCCCATGGATTGTCCGACAATTTGTTGAAACGCAGTGCAGACGTCATGCTCAAGGAAGGCCGGAAGCTGATCCTGGTTCCAAGAGAGACACCGCTGCATGCGATTCATCTGGAGAATATGTTAAAATGCAGTAAAGCAGGCGCCGTGATTCTTCCGGCCATGCCGGGTTTTTATCATCGACCGGCGAACATGGATGAAGTCATCCGGTTTTTAGTTGGGAAGATCATGGATGCGATGAACATTGAGCATGAAATCTACCAAAGATGGGGAGAACACCATGAACATCTCAACTAACAACATAGAATCACCGATACGAATCGGCCAAATTCGCTATACGAACGTGTGGCCGATATTTTATCATTTCCCTTTCGAATTTTTCGACGAGGAGATCGAGTTTGTAGAACAAGTACCATCCGACTTGAATCGTGCTTTAGCAGAAGGGAATATCGATTTAAGCGTTATTTCTTCATTCGCCTATGCACAGCATGCAGACAACTATGTATTATTGCCGAATGTATCGGTGAGCGCTCACTCTCAGGTAAAGTCGATTTTCCTTTTTCATAAAAAGCCGCTTGAAGAGTTGGATGGCTGCAGAATTGCACTTACGAATACGTCAGCGACCTCCGTTCATTTGCTGAAAATCATATTGGAGCGTTTTGTCGGTGTTTCGCCAGACTACTTTTATGAGCAGCCGGATTTGGATACGATGTTACAAGAGGCAGATGCAGCGCTGCTCATTGGAGACGATGCGATCAAAGCATCATGGGGCGAAACGGACATGCTGGTTACCGATTTAGGAGAGCTCTGGCACCATTACACAGGAACATCGATGACATTCGCGGTATGGGCGGTACGCAAGCAAATGGTTCAGGAACAGCCTGAGCGAATTGAACGCATTTTCCACGCTTTTCAGATGAGCAAAGAATTGAGCACACGATTCCCAGATGAGGTCGCGGATAAAGCGTTTCACCGCATAGGAGGGACGAAGGATTTTTGGCTCGATTATTTTGGCAACTTGTGTTATGATTTCGGGCCAGAGGAACAAAAGGGGTTGCTCAAGTATTACCAGTACGCATACGAGCTCGGCTTTTTAGACAAGCCGGTGGAGTTGGAGTTCTGGACTCATAAAACAACGGTATAGGTGAAGCATGAAACTGATAGATATTTATGCCCGTTTAAAATCGGATATCCAAATCATTGAAAAAGAGCTTGAAAAAAGCATTACCAGTGAGCACCGTTTGCTGCACGATGCGTCACTGCATTTGTTGAAGGCCGGCGGAAAAAGGTTAAGACCCGTATTTGTTCTGCTTGCCGGTGAATTCGGTCATTACGACATCGATCAATTAAAATACGTCGCGGTTCCCTTGGAGCTGATCCATATGGCTTCGTTAGTGCATGATGATGTTATTGACAACGCCGATACCCGCAGGGGAAAACTGACGGTAAAATCGAAGTGGGATAACCGAATTGCGATGTATACGGGAGATTACATATTTGCCAAGGCACTGCATATGGCGACAGAGCTTAAAAATCCGCTCATTCACCAAATTTTATCTAAAGCGATGGTGCAGATGAGCATTGGCGAAATGGAGCAAATCCGCTTTTTCTACAATACAGAACAGCGCATTTATGATTATTTATTGCGTATTCGTAGAAAAACGGCGCTTCTGATCGCTGTAAGCTGCCAATTGGGTGCGATTGCTTCCGGTCTTGGGCACGCGGAGATGCGAATGCTGTATGCTTATGGCTACAATGTCGGCATGGCGTTTCAAATTCGGGACGATGTCCTCGATATTTGTGGTACGGAAAAAGAGCTGGGCAAGCCGCCAGGAAGCGATATTCGCCAGGGCAACATTACACTGCCGGTCATCTATGCTCTGCAGAATGAATCGGCAAGAAGCAGCTTGCTTGATGAAATCCAAAAAATATCGGAAAATGCGAAGCGGCAGGACATCCGGACCTTTATCGATATTTTGAAGGAAACAGATGGTCTTCAGAAGGCAGAGGAGCTGTCTTCCCGATATATCGATAAAGCGATTGCGGCACTTGACGACTTACCGAAATCAAAAACGAAGAAGAATTTGATCGATATCGCTTATTTCGTAGGAAATCGATCACATTAATGGAATGAAATTTATGCTAGGATCAAAGAATAACAGATCACTTCGTTATTTGAAGATTCAGCGACCGGCCGATCCATTCAGATTGCTGCGAATACAACTCAGAATGAAACTTCAGGCGCGTGGATCCCGTTGGACTTGGATGATAACGGACTTTTATTAATCCAAATTGGAGGAGGAGTTCTGACGATGGAAAGAACGTTTCTGATGGTGAAACCGGATGGAGTACAAAGAGGACTGATGGGAGAAGTTATTCGCCGCTTCGAAAGAAAAGGGTTTCAAATGATTGGCTGCAAGTTTCTCCTTCCTACGGTAGAACAGGCCAAATTTCATTATGCAGAGCATGAAGAGAAGCCGTTTTTCGGAGATTTGGTAGACTTTATCACTTCCGGTCCCGTGCTTGCAATGGTATGGCAGGGGGATCAAATCATTGAATTATCCCGTATGGTCATTGGAAAGACGAAAATCACTGAAGCTCTGCCGGGGACGCTGCGCGGCGACTTCGCACTGCATACGAACCGAAACGTCATTCATGGATCAGACTCTCCGGAAAGTGCGGAACGGGAGATCCATAATTTCTTCAAGGAAGAAGAGCTCGTTTCCTATCGCAAGCTGATTCACGAATGGATGTAAGTAGAAGCAGGATTTTGGCGTTTTTTGTAGAATTGTAGAAAAGGTATATTCATGATGATCAGGAGTGTGCACCATGGAGGATATGGACTTTTCTGCGTTCGTTAAAAATATGAAGTCATTAACGAATATCGATTTATCCCAATATAAAGAAGCACAGATGAAAAGACGATTGACGACGCTTCGATTAAAGAGAGGCTATCCTTCCTTCAAGGCATATTTTGATGCATTGAAGCAGAGTACGGAGCTCATGGATGAATTTCTAGATCGAATGACGATCAATGTGTCTGAATTTTGGCGCAATCCGAATCGCTGGAACGTGCTGGCAGATGTATTTCTGCCTTCCTTGTTGAAGGAAAACCCTCGGCTCAATTGTTGGAGCGCTGCATGTTCTACAGGTGAAGAACCATATACCCTGGCAATGATTTTGTCTGAGCTCGGCGCATTGAAGCAAGCTAAGATTACGGCGTCGGATTTGGACAATGTTGTGCTGAACAAAGCGAAGGAAGGGCTGTATTTAGACCGCGCTATTCGGGATGTGCCTCCGGACTACTTGAAGAAGTATTTTGAGAAGTCTGGGATCATGTACAAAATCTCTGAGCAGTTAAAGTCATACATACGATATGAAAGAATGAATTTACTTTACGACTCATACGGCAGCAATTACGACTTGATTATTTGTCGCAATGTGATGATTTATTTTACCGAAGAAGCGAAGCACGAGATGTATATGAAGTTCTCTAGAGCGCTTAGACCCGGAGGGATTTTGTTCGTGGGGAGCACGGAACAAATCTTTAATCCGGGAAGTTACGGATTTGAATCGGCGGAAACATTTTTTTATCGCAAAGTCCAGAGTGTATAAAAACTTCCATTTTCTGCAATACTGAGGGTAACAGCAAAGATGGAGGTCATACCATGGATAAGCGGCAAGTCATATACGCTTACAGACGAGGACTGATCACGATTCAGGAGTGTGCTCAGATCTTAGGGATTCAGAGTACTCAGTTGATGGGAATCGTGAGTGAAGCTTCTGATGAAGCGAAGTCGCTGAGTAAACAGCAGCAATCCGTTAACAGCTGATGACGTAAATGTGACGAGATGAAAAGGGTTCTACGCCGATCGATGAGGATCGGCGTTTTTCATTTTGACATGCGGCGCGATGCTGTACTATAATTAGCACAGAAGAATCGGCGCATCAAAGCGTTAAAGCGTAAAATTGATGGTAAGGCGATTGGATGGAGGGGAAATTTGAAATGAGATATTTAACAGCGGGTGAAACGCATGGTCCGCAGCTGACAGCGATTATTGAAGGAATGCCAAGTAACGTGACCATTGATTTTAATGAACTGAATGTGCAGCTGCAGCGCAGACAAAAAGGCTATGGCCGCGGTCGCAGAATGCAAATTGAACAGGACGCCGCACAAATTGTAGGCGGAGTTCGTCATGGCAAGACGACAGGGGCACCCATTGCGCTTGTGGTTGAAAATAAAGACTGGAAGCATTGGACGAAAATTATGAATGTGGAGCCGATGGAAGGTACCGATGAGGAACGCCGTCGTGTTCACCGCCCAAGACCGGGGCATGCTGATCTCAATGGAGGTCTGAAATATAACCAGAAGGATTTGCGCAATATTTTGGAGCGTTCCAGTGCTAGAGAGACAGCCGCAAGAGTCGCAGTCGGTGCAGTGGCAAGACAATTGCTGGCCGAATTCGGTATTAAAGTGGCTGGACAAGTATTGCGAATTGGGGAAGTTGAGGCGAAAAGAATCGATCTGCCGATCGATGAGCTGATTCGAGTAACAGAGGAATCGCCTGTACGTGTGGTCGATAAAGAAGCGGAAGCCAAAATGATCGCCCATATCGATCAAGTGAAGCAGGAAGGCGATTCAATCGGAGGCATCGTGGAGTGCATTATTGAAGGCGTGCCGACAGGTCTCGGCAGCCATGTGCAGTGGGACCGCAAGCTTGATGGACGCATTGCACAAGCGGTCGTTTCGATCAACGCATTCAAAGGCTGCGAGATTGGCATCGGCTTTGAAGCAGCGGGACTCCGCGGCTCCCAAGTGCATGATGAAATTTTATATACGGAAGAAAAAGGGTTTCACCGAGCAACGAACAATGCCGGCGGATTTGAAGGCGGTATGACGACAGGCGAGCCGATTGTTGTTCGCGGTGTAATGAAGCCGATCCCTACCTTATACAAACCGCTCCGCAGTGTAGATATCGATACGAAGGAGCAGTTCACTGCCCAAGTAGAACGTTCGGACGCATGTGCTGTACCTGCGGCCAGCGTCGTATTGGAGCACGTGGTCGCTTGGGAGGTTGCATGTGCATTTCTAGAGAAGTTCGGCGGTGATTCCTTAGAGGAAACTCGTAGAAACTATGAACAATATTTAGAGCAAGTTGCGAGGTATTGAGGATGAGGCAGCTTATCGTAGATTTGGGTGAACGCTCCTATCCGATTTACATCGGCGAAGGCTTACTGGAACAGGCGGCACAGTTGTTTGGCAAGCATGCTATCCCTGTCAAATCGCCCATCATGATTGTCACGGATGAAAGTATTGCTCCGCTATATTTGGGCAAGCTGCAGTCGGTTTTGGAAGGTGCAGGCTATACGGTTCATTCCTTTTCCGTACCTTCCGGAGAGACCTCCAAGTCGCTGGAAATGTATGAGCGAGTGATGACCGCGGCGATACAAGCCGGACTTGACCGTCATTCCAGTATCATTGCGCTTGGCGGCGGTGTTACAGGTGACCTTGCTGGATTCGTAGCTGCAACGTATATGAGGGGCATTCGATTCATTCAGTGTCCAACAACCATTTTGGCGCATGACAGCAGTGTCGGAGGTAAAGTTGCTGTCAATCACAAGCTGGCCAAAAACATGATCGGCGCTTTTCATCAGCCGGAGATGGTCATCTACGATACGTTGACTTTAAAGACGCTTCCCATGCGCGAAGTGCGATCCGGCTTGTCTGAAGTGATCAAGCACGGTCTCATCTGGGATCGCGGCTTTGTCGATTGGTGCAGAGAGCATGCGGAACAGCTGCTGCATTTGGATTCAGAGGCGCTTGCTTACGCGCTCTATGAAGGATGCAAGGTGAAGTCCTATGTTGTATCCCAGGATGAAAGAGAGTCTGGTTTAAGGGCGATCTTGAATTTGGGACATACGATTGGTCATGCATTAGAGGCTGTAGCGGGTTATAACGAGCTGGTTCACGGTGAAGCGATCGCGATTGGCATGGTAGGCTCGGCACTTCTAAGTCAGCGCTTTGGTTATGAATCCGAGATTCATCGGATCACGAAGCAGTTGTTTGAGCGCTTTGGCTTGCCGGTGCAGATCCCTGCCCATATGGAGACGGATGCTATACTAGAGGCCATGATGCACGACAAGAAGTTTAAAGAAGGACAGATGGTGTTTGTCATTCCTGTACATATCGGTAAAGTTGAGATTCGTTCCGATGTGAAGGTTGAATGGGTGCGGGAAGTCATTGAACAGCTTAAGGGAAAGGAGCGGGCGTAACATGTACATGAGAGGCATTCGCGGAGCTACGACCGTTGAGCATAATGAAGAATCGGAGATATTACAAGCGACGATCCAACTGTTGCAGCAAATCGTAACGGCGAATGACATAAAGCCTGAAGATATCGGCAGTGTCATTATTACCGTAACACAGGATTTGGATGCGGTCTTTCCTGCGAAAGCAATTCGCCAAATGAAAGGCTGGGAGCTTGTTCCGCTGATGTGTGCACTGGAGATCAATGTAGAAGGCAGTCTCAGCCGCTGCATTCGCTTTATGGTGCATGTCAATACGGAGAAAAAACAGGACGAGATCGTTCACGTTTATTTGAATGGGGCGACCGCCTTGAGGCCGGATTTATCGACACAATCATAAATTTTATAAATGTAATAGACGAGAGCTGGGCCAGGTTAAGCCGACAGCTCTTTTTTTCGCCGAGTTAATGGGCTAGGAGGGTAAGAAAATGAATAACACGCTAATCATCTCGATTATTGTCATTATCTATTTCACTTACCTGCAGCTGCGGATTATTAGAAACAAAGAAGCACCGAGAAATAATTTGATCTTAGCTTGGTGCTTATACGGAATGGCTGTGATCGCGATCGTTGTAGTTAATATCCTTTTCACTGCGTAATGTGATGTGATGTATCTAGCAGATCTCCATATGATTTGAAAAACCTCGTATTTGAGAATTCATTTGTTGACGATCGGTATGTATTCTTGTATAGTTAGATCAAAGTTATTTCACAGCAAGAGTTAGCTGAAGCCCAACGGGTTTAGATGAGTGAGCATTTAGTGAGTTAGAGCGTAGACGAGTAGAGCAGAACAGTCGAGATGAGCTGAGATTAGAATAAGATGTGAGATAGGAACAGTTGCGGTTCGGACGATCGGATCAGTCACCAGAAGTGGGATGACCGGGTTCGTTTTGGCTTATTTTCCTATTCACGTTCTTCTTTGAATTACAGTCTATCAGCCTCTGCCTTCTCGGCGGAGGCTTTTTAATTTCAAGCGCAAACGGCACATCATGCTGTAAAGGAGAATGTCGAATGGTTTCACCTGGATTAGACAAAGTATTGGAGTTGTCGGAAACGTATAATTTGGTTCCCGTGTCGAAAAGCATCTTGGCGGATACGGAAACACCGATTCGGTTGTTTCATCATTTCCATGAGGAGGAATACTGCTTTCTGCTGGAAAGTGTAGAGGGCGGAGTGAATTGGGCGAGATATTCATTTATCGGTACGGAGCCTTTCCTTATTGTCAGAGGCAAGAACGGACACGTTGTGATGGAGAAAGATGGCGAGGTTCTTACGGCGAGCGAGAAACCGCTTGAAGCGTTGAAAGGACTGCTTGCCAAGTACCGCAGTCCGAATCTCGATGAGCTGCCGCGGTTCTCTGGAGGAGCTGTAGGCTTTTTCGGATATGACTTGCTGCAGTATTATGAGAAGCTGCCTGCTCACCGACACGATGATTTGCAAATGGACGATATGCAGTTTATGTTTTGCGATCAGGTGATCGTCTTTGACCACTTGAAACAGCAGATTAAGGTTGTCGCCAATGTACATGTTCCAGAAGGAGCGAGCCGCAGCGATGTGGAGAGAGCGTACCAAGCAGCTGTCGATAAAATCGACACGCTGCTGTATAAACTCCAGCAGCCGGTTCAGGCGGAGGCAATGAATCGGAAAGCGGATCAGCAGGTGCGTTTGGGTGAATTGAAATCGAATTTGACACCGGACCAGTATAAGCAAAATGTCGTTCGCGCCAAAGAATATATCAGATCGGGCGATATTTTCCAAGTTGTTCTGTCCCAGCGTTTTGAAATGGAAACGGAAGCTTCTCCGCTGCATGTGTACAGGGTACTGAGATCGGTCAACCCATCGCCGTATATGTATTATTTGAAAATGAAGGAAGAGGTGCTTGTCGGTTCATCGCCAGAGCTGCTGGTCCGTGTGGAGGATGGCAGAGTGCAGACGAGGCCGATTGCAGGAACACGTCCGAGAGGGAAAACCGATGAAGAGGATCAAGCGCTGGAGAAAGAGCTGCTGGCGGATCAGAAGGAATTGGCAGAGCATCTCATGCTGGTTGATCTTGGGCGTAATGATATCGGCCGGGTATCCAAGTACGGTACGGTGAGCTGCGACAGCTTTATGGATATAGAGCGATATTCGCACGTGATGCATATCGTATCCAACGTTTCCGGGGAACTGAGAGAGGATAAAGATTTCTTCGATGCGTTTATCTCTTGTCTTCCTGCAGGCACCGTCTCAGGAGCGCCGAAAATCCGGGCGATGGAAATTATAGCGGAGTTGGAAAACGAAGCGAGAGGCGCTTACGCAGGGGCGATAGGATACCTTGGTTTCTCGGGGAACCTCGATACCTGTATTACGATCCGCACGATTATTTTTAAGAATGGTAAAGCATATGTTCAGGCTGGAGCCGGCATTGTGTGGGATTCGGATCCTCAGAAGGAATACGAGGAAACGGTCAACAAGGCGAAGGCGCTGCTGACCTCCATCCGGCTGGCGGAAGAATGGTTTCCCGCCCAAGGACGCTCGAAAGCGGCCATTACGAACCAAGACTATTATTGATTGAGCGGTTAGCTTTGATTTTAGTGCGAGTACCTATTAATATGAATAAGGAGAGAATTGGTGATGGATAGGCAATTAACGATGCAAGTCGCTTTAAACAAATTGATTCAAGGGAACAATTTGTCGAGAGACGAAGCGAGACAAGTGATGACACTCATTATGGAAGGCGAAGCGACCCCTGCTCAGATCGGAAGCGTCGTGACGATTTTAAGAATGAAGGGTGAAAGCATCGACGAAATTACGGGTTTCGCGGAAGTGATGAGGCAAAAGGCCAGAAAAGTAACGACAGAACAAAAAAATCTGCTGGATACTTGCGGAACCGGCGGTGATGGAGCGAATACATTCAATATTTCCACAGCTTCCTCTGTCGTCGCGGCAGCAGGTGGAGTGAAGGTCGCTAAGCATGGTAATCGGGCGATGTCCAGCAAGAGCGGCAGTGCGGATGTTTTGGAAGCGCTCGGCGTGAATATCCAATTGGATGAACACCAAGCGAAGCGGTGCTTGGAGGAAGTCGGTATCTGTTTCATGTTTGCACAAAATTATCATCAATCGATGAAATATGCGGCAGGTCCGAGAAAGGAAATCGGCTTCCGTACGGTATTCAATATGTTGGGACCGCTCACGAATCCCGCGGGGGCGGATTATCAGCTAATGGGCGTCTACGATCGGAATAAGACGGAGATTCTTTCCTTCGTATTAAGAGAACTTGGCCTGAAAAGAGCGTTGGTCGTTGCAAGTCATGACGGCTTGGATGAAATCAGTATTTCCGCTCCAACGCAAATTACGGAACTGGATGAAGGAACGATCTCTACGTATCAAATCGATCCGGAAAAGCTTGGTCTTCGTACGTATTCGCTGCAAGAGGTTGTAGGCGGAGATGCTGCGGAAAATGCGGAAATTATTAGATCTATTTTTAAAGGGGCGCAGGGTGCCTATAGAGATGTTGTGTTGGCCAATGCAGGGGCTTGCTTCTACGTTACAGGCAGGTCGGCTTCCTTGCAGGAAGGGGTCAAGCATGCTGCTTCGGTGATTGACACCGGATTAGCTATGGAGAAGCTGGAGCAATTGATTAGTCTTACAAAGGAGCTTAGCTATGTATCTTGATCGAATCGTCGCTCAGAAAAAGAAAGAAGTTGAACTTCTAAGTCAACAAACAAATGTCGCAGAACTGGAACGGCAAATTGCAGATATGCCTCCCGCTCTCGGGTTTGAAAAGGCGCTGAGCATGGGCAGAAAGAGGGAGATGGGCCTGATCGCCGAGGTGAAAAAGGCGTCTCCTTCGAAGGGATTGATCCGTCCTGACTTTCATCCCGTGGAGTTGGCTCGAACATATGAGCAGGCGGGTACAGATTGTATTTCGGTATTGACGGATGTACCGTTTTTCCAAGGCTCTAATGATTATTTACGCGAAATTAGAGCAGCCGTCGATGTGCCGTTATTAAGAAAAGACTTTCTCATTCATCCGCTTCAGGTCTATGAGGCCAGAGCGATTGGCGCGGACGCGGTGCTCTTGATCGCAGCCATATTAACGCCGCAGGAGCTGAAGGAACTGTATGGGCTTTCCAAGGATCTTGGCATGGACGTCCTTGTGGAAGTACATGATCAAGAGGAGCTGGAGCATGCGCTGTATTCCGATGCCAGCCTGATCGGCATTAACAACCGCAATTTGAAAACGTTCGTAACGGATTTGAAGAAGACCGGAGAACTGATTTCGGTGATCCCTTCCGGGAAAACGATCGTGAGCGAGAGCGGCATTTCATCGCAGGAAGATGTTAGAACGCTTCAACAGATGGGAGCGCACGCACTGTTGATTGGAGAATATTTCATGCGTCACGCGGATGTAGGCGCGGCGGTGTTGGATTTAATGGGCGTAAGCGCAATAAGGGAGAGTCATTCGCAATGACGACAGCCGTAAAAATATGCGGGCTCCAATCCGCGGATCAGATTCGTCAAATCAAAAATCTTTCCATTGATTATGTCGGCTTTGTATTTGCTCCAAGCAAACGGCAAGTGACGCCAACGCAAACAGCGGAGGCCATCCAAGAGTTGAGTGTGGAGGGAATCCGCTGCTTTCAGGCGGCTGGAGTCTTCGTGAACCCATCCTTAGTTGAGCTTCGCGAGGTACTTGCCGAAGCCGCTCTGGATGTCGTTCAGCTGCATGGAGCGGAACAGCCGGCTTTTTGCGCTGAGGTAAAGGAGCAGTTCGGGGTTAAAGTGTTCAAAGCTTTTTCTTTGAATGAACAGCTGTGGACGAATGAACAGGTGAAATCGGTACTTGCCCCGTATCAAGGAACGATCGATGCCGCGCTGCTCGATACATACGATCCGGTATACGGCGGCGGCAGCGGCAAGACCTTTCGTTGGGAAGTGATCCCGGTCTGGAAGAAGGCAGCTCGTGAACTAGGCATTCCTTTGTTTGTAGCCGGCGGGCTCCATGAAGGGAATATAGCTGATTTGATAGATAAATATGAGCCTGACGGAGTTGACGTTTCCAGCGGTGTAGAGACTGATGGAGTGAAAGATATCAAGAAGATTCGAATATTCGTAGAAAGGGTGAAGAACCGATGAATCAAGTACCGGACGAACACGGCCGCTTTGGTCCTTTTGGCGGACGCTACGTACCTGAAACATTGATGAACGCATTAATGGAGCTGGAGGAAGCGTATAAGCACTACAGTCAAGATCCTTCCTTTCAGGAAGAAATTCGTTTTTTACTGAAGCAGTATTCCGGACGGCCTACGACACTCTATTATGCGGAGAGACTGACGGAACATTTAGGCGGAGCGAAAATTTATTTGAAGCGTGAAGATTTGAACCATACGGGTGCCCATAAGATTAATAATGCGATTGGACAAGCGGTGCTGGCGAAAAGAATGGGCAAGAAAAAGGTGATTGCCGAAACCGGAGCTGGTCAGCATGGCGTAGCATCGGCGACCGTTGCCGCTCTTTTAGGATTAGAATGCAAGGTGTTTATGGGAGAAGAAGATACGATACGTCAGAAGCTGAATGTATTCCGTATGAATCTATTAGGGGCCGAAGTGGTACCTGTCATGTCTGGAACGAGGACCTTAAAGGACGCGTGCAACGAAACGCTTCGTTATTGGGTCAGCAACGTGCATGACACATATTACATTCTAGGGTCCGCTACAGGTCCTCATCCTTACCCGATGATGGTTAGAGATTTTCAGCGTATTATTGGCGACGAGGCTCGGAAGCAAATCCTTGAGCAGGAAGGTCGTTTGCCGGATACGGTGATTGCTTGTGTCGGCGGAGGAAGCAACGCAATAGGGATTTTTTATCCTTTCGTGCAGGATGAGGGCGTGCGCTTGATTGGCGTTGAAGCGGCAGGAAAAGGTGTTGATACGGAGGAGCACGCGGCGACCATGACGAAAGGAAGCCACGGGGTATTCCAAGGCTCGATGAGCTATTTGCTGCAGGATGAGAACGGTCAAGTGCTGCCGGCACATTCGATTTCCGCTGGTTTGGATTATCCAGGGATTGGACCTGAGCATTCGTATCTTAAGGATACGAATCGAGCGGAATATGTACCAGCTACCGATCAAGAGGCGCTCGAGGCACTGCAGCTGTTGAGCCGTAAGGAAGGCATTATTCCTGCGCTGGAAAGTGCGCACGCCATTGCTTACACGATGAAGCTTGCACCGACGATGGATAAGGATCAGATCATCGTCGTCAGCTTGTCCGGACGGGGAGACAAGGATGTCGAATCGATTATGCAGTACATGGGAGGGGAAGCGTAATGAATCGGATTGATCAAAAATTTGCTGAGCTGAAGGCGTCAGGCCAAACCGCATATATCCCTTTCATTTCGATCGGCGATCCTAGCCTTGAGACGTCCTTGGAAATCATCGCTGAGCTGGAGAAGGCAGGGGCGGATATGGTTGAGCTGGGCGTACCGTATTCGGACCCGCTGGCAGACGGCCCTGTCATTCAACGGGCATCGGAGAGAGCCCTGCAGAACCGCGTAACCTTGATGGACTGCATTCAAGTTGGACGGAAGGCAAGAGATAACGGTGTACAGCTTCCATTTATACTCTTTACGTACTACAATCCTGTGCTTCAATTCGGACTTGAGCATTTCTTTGATACGATCAAAGAAAATGAAATCAGCGGCCTGATTATTCCGGATCTTCCGCTGGAGGAAGACAGTGAGGTACGCCAATTGGCCGAGAAGTACGATATTCATCTCATCCCACTCGTCGCGCCTACATCGAAGGAACGCGTGGAGCGGATCGCTTCAAAGGCGAAAGGGTTCGTATATTGCGTTTCATCGTTGGGTGTTACCGGAGAGCGGAGCAGCTTTTCAGAAGAAATCGATACTTTCATTCGAACTGTAAAGGAAGCGGCCAACGTGCCTGTGGCGGTAGGGTTCGGGATTTCGAGCAGAGAGCAGTTTGAATTCTTCTCCCGCATGTGCGACGGAGTGATTATCGGCAGTGCCATTGTCCGATCGATTGAATCGAATGTGGAATTGCTAAAAAAAGCGGAGACAAAAGAGCAGGGACTCTTGCAAATTCGTGAATTTGTGTCATCATTAAAAGCATAAACTTTCATTTGAGGTGATACCGGGTATGAAACCAAAATCAAATATCGTCCACCTTCCGGTCTATCAACCGGGAAAACCTATTGAAGAAGTCAAGAGAGAGCTGGGACTTTCACATGTCATTAAGCTGGCCTCAAATGAAAATCCTTTCGGATGCTCACCGAGAGCGAAGGAAGCGATCGTTCGCGAGCTGGACAACTCCAGCTTGTATCCCGATGGAGCCAGCATGGAGCTTCGTCAGGCGCTTGCAGATCATTTGAACGTGGAGCCGGATCAGCTGATTTTCGGAGCGGGCTCTGACGAAATCATTTTGATGCTGGCACGGGCGTATCTCGTTCCTGGCGACGAAACGATCATGGCAACCCATACATTCCCGCAATATAAGCATAATGCTGAAATTGAAGGTGCCGTATGTATCGAGGTTCCGCTTAAGGATGGTGTTCATGACCTGGAAGGAATGCTGTCCAAAGTGACGGATAAAACGAAAATCGTTTGGATCTGCAATCCGAACAATCCGACGGGTACAATTGTCAGCCACGAACAGGTCGCTGATTTTATGAAACGTGTACCAGAGCATGTTCTCGTTGTATTGGATGAGGCCTATTGCGAATATGTAGATGATGCGTCCTATCCAGATGCATTCAGCCTGCTCAAACAGTATCGTAATCTCATTTCTCTGCGCACATTCTCCAAAATTTATGGTTTGGCCTCCTTGCGAGTCGGTTACGGCATCGGGCATCCGGATGTCATTCATACGATTAATCAAGTAAGAGAGCCATTTAATACGTCGAGATACGGTCAAAGCGCTGCACTTGCGGCCATCGGGGATCAAGAATTCATCAACCAGTGCAAGCAGCAAAATGAACAAGGAATCCGTTACATTACGGAACAGCTCGAACGGTTGAAGTGCGCTTATTATCCGGCATACGGAAACTTTATTATGATCAATACTTATCGTCCGGCACAGGATATGTTTGACAGCCTGATGCGGAAAGGAATTATCGTCCGCAGCGGACAGAGCTTGGGATTCCCGACTTCCATTCGGGTAACTGTAGGAAGCCAAGAGCAGAATGAAGCATTTATCAACGCGCTGGAGACCGCCTTGAGCGAAATTGAGGCTATGCAAGGCGTATAACGAACAGTACCTTATTCTTAAACAAATGAGTGATAAAATGATCAAGGTTGCAATATGCGGTGTCGGTTTGATCGGTGGTTCTTTGGCTCTCTGCTTGAAAGATAGGCCGGGGTATCACGTGATCGGACATTCTCCTAATCCGGCTTCCGTGCAAAAGTATTTAGAGCGGGAAGTCGTGGACGAAGCGACAACCTCTCTCCAAGAGGCTGTGCAGGATGCAGATTATATCTTTCTTTGCGTTCCTGTCGGCAAGTTGGAATCCTATCTACAACAGCTGAAGGAGCTAAGTCTCAAGAAAGGCTGTGTCATTACGGATGTGGGCAGCACGAAGCAGTCAGTTATGCAAAGTGCGGAAGCTTTGGCGATAGAAGATGTCTATTTCATCGGCGGACATCCAATGGCGGGTTCAGAACGTTCCGGTGTAGAAGCGGCGTCATCTCATTTATTCGAAAATGCTTTCTATGTTCTTACTCCTTCGGCGAATACACCCGAAGAGGTATTTGCTGGACTAAAGCAGCTGCTCGAGCTGACTCGAGCGAAAATCATCCGTGTCGATTCGGCGCTCCACGATGATATCGTCGGCGCAATCAGCCATCTGCCTCACATTATTGCGGTTGCATTAGTGAATCAAGTGGCAAGCTATCATGAACAAAATGATTTATATGGCAGACTCGCTGCGGGCGGCTTCCGTGACATTACCAGAATTGCATCCAGCGATCCGGTAATTTGGAGAGACATTTTGACCAATAACAAGGAAGTCCTGCTGCATTTGCTGAAGGACTGGCAGGCAGAGATCGATCGTTTCGTCAAGATGCTTGAGAACGGAGACGGTGAAGCGATTTCCGCTGAGTTTGAAAGAGCGAATCGATTCCGCAGCGGACTGCCTGAACGAAGAAAGGGCATGATCACATCTTTATTCGATGTTTATGTCGATGTGCCCGATCATCCGGGTGTCATCGGTCATATCGCTTCGGAACTGGGAACGCAGCAAATCAGCTTAAGCAACATTCAGGTTATTGAAAGCAGAGAGGATGTGCCGGGCGTACTGCGGCTGTCCTTTAGAAACGAAAATGATTTGGAAAGGGCTGTTCAAGTATTGAAGCAGCTTTCCTACCGTGTTCATTTCTAGAATAGACGAAGAGCGTCGTAAGACGTTCTTTTTTTTATAAAAAAAGAAAATGAAAGCCCTTTAAAAAAAAACGTTGACAATATGAAAACGTATACATATAATAAAAGTACAGTATGGTTTCTCTCCACTCCTATCCGAAAATAATGAGCACACAGAATGAGTGCAGCCGCCTTCTAGATAAGGCGGTCTTTTTTTTGTTTCCAAACATAAAATGTGGAAAATGTTGTAACAAGAAGGAGTTTTCATTCCGGCAAAGAACTATAAGTAAGATGCGGACATCTTCAAATCAATCACTTGCAAGACATACATATCGACCCAAATAATCGATGTTCATCCAATAGACGCAACTTTTTTCCTTCAGCAGGGTAATAATTAATATCATGTAAAAGCTCTGCTGGGGGGAGTCAGTACATAGCAAGGAGGCACGCGGTAATGACGGATTCCCAGCTCATACGTGAAATTAAAAACGGAAACGTGGAATTGTACGCTGAATTAATTCATCGTTATGAGCGTAAAATCCTTGCGTTTATTTTTCATATGTTGAGGAGCGCCAAGCTGGAGATGGTCGCCGAGGATTTATGCCAGGAGACCTTTTATAAAGCCTACCGCAGCTTGGATACGTTTCGAGAGGTAGAGGCATCATTCTCTACTTGGTTATATACCATTGCCAGAAATACAGTCCTCAGTGAATTGCGAAAACAAAAAAAGACCAAAGTGCCGCTTGAAGACAGCGAAGCGATTCAGGAACATGCGCAGGACAAACTGCCGGAACAGGCCATTCTGCGAACCGAAAGAGTGGATTTGGTCAGGAAAGCGATTAACAATTTACCTGAAAAGCAAAGATCAGCCTTAATTTTGCGTGAATACGATCAATTGGATTATCAGGAGATCGCTCAAATATTAGGTCAGACGGTAAGCTCTGTGAAGTCACTGCTCTTTCGCGCCAGGTCAAGTGTGAAGAACCAATTAGAGCCGTACATTACAGAGCAGAGATTGGATGAATTTGAAAGGATGAAGCAGCGATGAAATGTGATGCCGCCTTGGAAAATATCTATATTTATTGGGATTTGCCGGAGAATGACCTGCGGCGTCTCCAGGTGGATCATCATCTGAAGCATTGCTCCTCCTGCATGCAGGAGTTTACGTTATGGGAAGCAAGCCGCAGCTGGATTGAACAAACGAATGATTCGGAGAAGGTCATTCCTAGTGAAGGCTTTGCAGATAAAGTAATGAATCAAATATATCAAACGGAGCCTTGGAAGGTTTCCATTACGGAACGGCTGATCGCTTTTACGAAAAGGCAGAAGTTCTTGTACACGGCATGCATCGCTTTCTTACTTGCTGTATTTTCTATCAGCCTGCTCGTTTTCGCCCTGCCGCAAGAAGAACAGCAAACGACGTTTGCCGCTGAATGGAACGGTCTTCCCGTGGTCAGCTCAGATCAGACCGTCGAATTTCCTTCGAGGCAGGGTATCCAGCTTGAAGGAATTACAGTGGCCAGTGTGGGTGATCCATACTTGCTGTCCATGGACGGTCTGCAGAACAATCCGAACTATTACATGATATTTGCGATCGGCGGTATTATTGTGGCTCTTCTGTTAATGAATTGGCTCAGCCGTACGAGATCGTGAACCGAAAAAGTCCTCAGCGGAATACACGCTGGGGACTTTTTTTGTTTGAATAAATATAGGAAAATATGAAAAGAGAAGTATGAAACGTTCTAATTCATCCCATAATGATCGTAAGAGACTATGAAACGCGGGGGGATGAATGTGAGACTGGCCGATATGTTAGTATATTCGGACATTGGACAGCTTCATCAAATCGCGAACAGCTACCAATGCCAATGCAAAACCCATTCCAAAAATGAATTAATTCAAGCGATATTGTCCGCCTTCAGCAGAAGGGAACGATTCGAGCAGATGGTTCAAGAATTGGAGCTGGAGGATTTGCGATTCATCAATTCCCTCATGTTTGATAAGAAGCAAGCTTTCAGCATCGAAGAATTAACGGCCAAAGCAAGTCAAGCCGCTTTTGAAAAGCGTGAACAAATGCCGAGCCCCAGGGAGCGGATTTCAAAGCTAAAAAAGTATGGCTGGTTGTTTAACGGATATTCGATGCAGACCCGCTATTTGTTTTCGATTCCAGAGGATATCAAAAAAAGCTTTGGCGATGTGCTGAAAAGACACTTTATGCAGCATATTCAAGCTTTGGATGAGCCGCCAGTCTACCGTGAAGAACAGCAGCTTTTGCAAGAAGATGTACTGAAGTTTTTGCAGTATGTTCGCCATGAACCCATTCAGCTGTCAGTTGATGGATTTATATATAAAAAGCAGCTCAACTCGATTCTCGAGAAAATGTCCGTCGAGGAGTCGCCTGTGGCGAAAGGAGAATGGAGGTTTGGCTATGGAAGAAGAGTGAAGGAATATCCAAACCGCTTTTCTTTTATCTATGATTATTGCTTTTACAACGGTCTGATCGCCGAAGAACAGCAGCTTACGCTCACGGAAAAAGGTGAACGTACCGTGCTTGATGTTGCATATCCATCTCCGATGGAGCTGTATCGTTTCTATTTAAAACTGTATAAAAGCCCGATCAAAAATCTTGAAGCCCTTGTTCACTGGACGTGCATGTTAACAGAGCGCTGGGTAACATTCGACTCGCTGCGGGCTGCCCTGCTCCCCTATGTGAAGCCGTTTTACTATGACACTTCGGAGAATATCATTGAGAAAAGGCTGGTTCACATGCTGATGCATCTGGGCTTGTTGAAAATCGGTGAGCATCCGGAAGCAGGGATCGTTCTTCGTCAAAGTGCTTCCGCTGCGAAAATCATACAAGGGCATTTCATAGAGGAGAAGGAAGTCATCGTCATCGATCATTGACAGCAGCGAAGAGATGTTGATACAATCACCCCATTCATAATGAGACGAAACGTACGAAGGGTGGAGTGAGTCTATGTTGATTTCCTATCAAGGGATCATGCCCCAAGCTGCAAAAGGTGTATTTATTGCAGAAGGTGCGAAGCTGATCGGTGATGTCATTTTACAGGCGAACTGTTCCGTGTGGTTTAATGCCGTGCTGAGAGGGGATTTAGCCCCGATCCGTATCGGTGAAGGATGCAATTTGCAGGATGGGGTGATTGGTCATGTGAATACGAATACGCCGCTGATTTTAGATGATCGGGTTTCGGTAGGACACGGTGCTATTATTCACGGCTGCAGGATAGGTAAAGGCACATTAATCGGGATGGGGGCCGTCGTCTTGAACGGAGCGGATATTGGTGAATATGCTTTAGTAGGAGCCGGCTCTGTCGTCACGGAAAATACGGTTATTCCACCCTATACATTATGTGTGGGAACACCAGCAAAGGTCGTTCGTGAGTTGAGAGAACAAGATCTGGAGCGGATGAGGGTCACCACTGATAGTTATATTGAACGCGGGCGAGAGTATTTACAGGCCCAAAAAAAAGCATAAGCTTCATTTACTAGAGGACCATTTCGTAAGATGGATTGGAGGGATGTTCGGTGGAAAAAATGAGTATTATCTATGATGCACTCTTGAGTCTCCACGCGGAAATGTTTCTAGACAGAGCAGTGGCACAATTTCGTTTGGAAAAGATAAAAGAGGAGATTGACGAAGCTTTGAAGAACGGAGATCAGGACGCATTCTACACACTGACATCAGAGCTGAACTCAATCCGTGGTCAGATCGAGAACAGTCCGAGTTCCAACCAGAAAAAATACGCATAATCCGTCAAAAGTGAAAGCAAATGAATGAATATTCGTTCATTTGCTTTTTTATCTTGGCTGCAAATGGACTGATGACTATATGAAGATATGATACAATGGACGCATCAGATGAGCGGAGGGGAATCGAACATCATGAAATTTAGTGAAATTAAACGAGAAGAGTGGGCAGAACTTAAGCCGTATTTGGATACTTGCCTGCTCCCTGTGACAGGCTTATCGGGCAAAGAGGATCCCGTAGAGGCGGCTGACCGGCTTGAACAGCTTAGGGACTTGATGGATAACATAGAAGGGCCGTTTCGTGGAAGAATTGTGACTGTACCGGCGGTACAATATGTGATGGGATCAGACGAGAGCTTTGTCTCCGGACTGAACTTATTGTGCAGCCACTTAAAGAGCACGGGATATACATATGTGATCGTTGTGTCGCTTCTTGATCGGCCAAGCTTGGAACATCCGCAAGGACCGGATTTATGGATCTCGCCGCGAATAGAAGGAAATGAAATCCGTTCACAAGAAATTTCAGGTATGATTCAGCGTCTCTGGTCGAACAATAAATCATAAAAGCAATAAATTGAAAAGGAACAGCAGAGCCTATCTAAAAAAGTGTGACAAATTCATTACATTTTTTTGCGAGTCAATTCTTGGGAGTCGAATTCCCGCTTCCAATTCTTGACGCGTTATAGGTCGTGGGCTATTATAAGTAATGTCCTAGTGTGAGATGTGTGTCTGAAATGTGAATAAATTGGAGTCTTAGGAAAAAGGGGGTAAAAAACGACATGACCGAAGAACAAAAGGATTTGCAGCATCCTCAGCGAAAAACTGCACGACGAGAAATGTCTCGACGGCAATTCCTTTCTTATACCCTCGGCGGAACCGGAGCTTTCATGGTTGGTGTTCCGATTCTGTATAACCTGCGCTTTGCCGTAGATCCGCTGCTTCAAAAGAAAGAAGGCGGAGAATGGCACAAGGTGATTGAAGCCAATAAGGTAACCGAAGAGCCTCAATCCATAAAGTTTAAAGTGCATGTTGTGGACGGTTGGTATGAAAGTGAACAGCAAATGGAAGCGTGGATTGCAAAGGATGCGAACGGGAACATATTCGCTCTGTCTCCAGTCTGCAAGCATTTGGGCTGTACGGTAAACTGGAATGGAAATCCGGATTACCAAAATCAATACTACTGCCCTTGCCACGGAGCGCACTATACGGTGGACGGCAAACAATTGGCCGTTGCTTCTGCGCCGCTCGACGAGTATACCGTTAGAGTAGACGAAAATGGTTGGGTGTATCTCGGCGATATTAAGCCTAACACAAGGGTGAAATAAGGAGGCGTATCTAGATGTTAAAGAATGTTTACAACTGGATCGATGAACGTCTTGATATTACGCCGATGTGGAGAGATATCGCGGACCATGAAGTGCCGGAGCACGTCAACCCTGCTCATCACTTTTCCGCTTTCGTCTATTGTTTCGGCGGATTAACGTTTTTCATCACCATTATCCAGATTTTGTCGGGTATGTTTTTGACGATGTATTATGTTCCCGACATTATTAATGCTTATGCCAGTGTTGACTATCTGCAGCACAAAGTGGCTTTTGGTGTCATCGTTAGAGGGATGCATCACTGGGGAGCCAGCTTGGTTATTGTCATGATGCTTCTACATACCTTGAGGGTCTTCTTTACAGGCTCTTATAAAGCGCCTAGAGAAATGAACTGGATCGTAGGTATGTTGATCTTTTTCGTAATGCTGGGTCTTGGATTTACTGGTTACCTTCTGCCATGGGATAACAAGGCATACTTTGCGACGAAGGTCGGCATTCAGATTGCCGCATCAGTTCCTTTTATTGGCGGATATATTCAGGAATTCCTGCAGGGCGGGGATGTCGTAGGCGCTCAGACCATTACTCGATTCTTTGCGCTTCACGTGTTCTTCCTGCCGGGTGCGCTGCTTGGTTTGCTGGCCGCACACTTCTTCATGATTCGTAAGCAAGGAATATCCGGCCCGCTATAATATTGAAAGGAGGAACTGCCAGTGGCTCACGGACATCAATCGAAAGATAAAGTCGTCTACGTTGGCGACTCTCGTATTGTTAAAAGAAATCACCCGAATATTCCGCGGGATTACTCCGCATATCCGGGAAAATCCGAAGCCTTTATCCCCAACTTCCTGCTTAAAGAATGGATGGTTGGAGCTGTTGTATTAGTCGGATTTTTGGCTTTGGTTATCGCTGAGCATCCGCCTTTAGGCTATCCTGCGGATCCAACGAATACGTCTTTTATTCCAATGCCGGACTGGTACTTCTTGTTCCTGTATCAGTTCCTGAAGTATGATTACGTTTCCGGCGACTACGTCGTATGGGGGACGATCGTATTTCCGGGACTGCTGTTCGGAGGATTGTTTCTTGCTCCATTCCTTGATAAAGGAAAGGAAAGAAGATTTTACCGCAGACCGATTGCTTCTTCTCTAATGGGGCTGTCTCTGATCGCTTGTATTTACCTGACTTGGGTGTCTTGGGATCACTATACGCATGAGATGGAATCCAAAGGCATGCTTCCAGAGCACATTCAAAGAGAGTTGGATATGGAAGCTGGCAAAGAAATGCCTAAGCCTGGGGCAGAAAAAGAAGAAATTGCGATCGTGGAACAGGATTCAGAAGGCTACAGCATTTATCAAAAATCGTCCTGCGTGGCTTGCCATGCTACGGACTTAACCGGTACGGACGGATTTGCTCCGCAGCTTCGCGGTGTGGGTGATATTCATACGAAGGAAGAGATCATCCAGATCATGAAAGAAGGAACCGAATCCGGGAAGATGGGGCCTCAGTGGGAGGACAACATCAACAATAAAGGTCTAACCGAAGAAGAGTTAGACAAATTAGCAGAATGGCTTTCGGCCCAAAAGAAAGCATCCTAATGTCATTAGAGCCTGACCTGAGAAGGTCAGGTCTTTTTGTTCATAATAAAAGAAAGCGCGATTCGCCCAGGTTCGATTAATTTTGAGAACCATGGATGAGGAGGTGCTTTTCAGCAAAGGAGTGATCAACGAGTGTCTAAGCTAGCGTACCTGTTCAGCACATCGTTCTTACTGAACAGGTCCTTTCTTTGGATCTTATTTTGGGTGAACGCCTTGGGTACGGTATACGGATTTGAGTGGTATCGCAACCAATTGGTCATGACCTATGAAGAAATCAGCAAATGGTTCGTCATTTTTGTTCCGGACAGCCCTACAGCCAGCTTGTTCTTTACACTTTCACTCCTTATTTTGCTGTCTCGCCAAAAGAAACAGGCGAAGCTTGCAAATACAGAACGGATGTCGATGCATCCATACGGATTGATCGAGGCCTTTGCAGTCATTACGTCGATAAAATATGGCATCTGGGCCGTGCTGATGATTATAGCCGGTGCTTGGCAAGGGGATCATGTGACGTGGCAACAGTACATGCTCATCTGTTCGCATCTTGGAATGGCTGCTGAAGCGGCCATCTTCGCAAGGTATTTTCGTTATCATTACGTGCACGTGTTGGTTATTGCGTGCTGGACGTTGTTTAATGATGCGATGGATTACTCTCAAGAGATTTTCCCTTGGCTGCCCGGACCGCTGTACGATGATGTAAGAGCGGTGCAGTGGACGACCGTGCTGCTCAGCTGCTTATGTATTGCGGCGGCTGTGATGCTCGCCAAAAAGCGGGACAAGATCTTGGTCTAAATGTGGACATCCCCCCATATGCTTTGATAGAAGCATGTTTACAGGGGGAGAGTTATCATGGCCAAGCTGTTTCATAGGCGGTATAAAGTATTTTTTGGATGTTGGTTCATGATTAGTTTCTTGATGTTGTATACGGCTGCCTGCGGACAAGCAGGACAGAGCAATAGTGTCGATCGGATTGCATCTGTGGAGCCGGAGCAGCTCATGCAGCTGGATCAATCGGCTGACAGCTTCTACAGGCTTGCACGGAACGGCGATCTGGAGAAGGCAGTCGTTCACTTAAACCAGCTGCGTAGACATTTGGAGCAGCTCCCAATGAATGGAGCCACATCCGTGGAAGGAAAAAGTGAAGTGCTTCATTCAGTGATTCGGGCGGGAAAGCATATCGAGCGTGTCAGCCCTGATTTAAAGGCGATTCAATTTTCTGCTGCACAGATTCGGTTAGCCATTGACAGCTTGACTCATCCGGAAGCGCCAATGTGGATAAGCTTTGAAGACGATTTGAAGGGTGACGTTGAGCAGCTCAGGGTGCAGATACGCGATCGAAATATGGAGCAAGCCGTCACGTCTTTTCGAAAGCTGAATGAGACGTTTCAGATGATTCGTCCGGCAGTTTATATTCAGAAGGAAGCATGGCTCGTGGAAAAAGGGAATTCCTTCCTTGTATTTTTTGCGACGGAGCTGGGTAAACCATCGATGAATCAATCGGTATTTATGCATACGTTGGATGAATTTGAGCTTTATTTGGATGAACTGTTTGGCGACAGTGAAAGCACAACTACGCTGCCGGTTACAGGCTCCGAACGCCCGTGGCTGTGGTCGTTTGGAATCGGTTCATTCATTTTGGCTGTCCTATCGTATTATGCATACCAGCGAATTCAGTATGAGCGGAAAAATGGTGTTCCACCCAGAAGAGGCTCTCCTGTTTAGCCTTAGATAAAAAAACTAATAGAAAAAATGAACTAGAACCGCTTTAGCATCAGTTGTATACACTGATGCTAAAGCGGTTCTTGTTTGTTCGTAGGCCAAATAACGAACAAAAATGAGAGCGCTTTATCTCCAGGGGGTGATCAATGCAAGGAATAAGGCCTAAACGAAATATCCCCATACCTTGAAAATGACAGCTGGACGTGATGCCGGTATGCTAACTTTTGAACACATGGGAGGGATCATCATGGAAAGATTAGCTTATCTTACAGTGCTTATCCTGCTTTTATTTTCTTTGCTTTTATCCGCTTGCGGTGGTAACCATCGAGAGAATACAGATGATGGAGAAGTCCAATTAACGATGTCCGCATGGGGAAACCCGGCAGAAATTAAAGTATACCAAAAGGCACTGGATGCATTTATGGCTGATAATCCTGAAATAAAAGTGGAGTTAGTGCCTATTCCGAACGACGGCTATCAGGACAAAATCATGACACAGCTGTCAGGCGGAAAAGCTCCGGATATATTTTATGTTGGAAGCGAATGGATTTCGAAAATTGTGGAGACAGGAAAAGTGGTTGATTTATCCGACTTTTTAAGCAGTGATGAAAGCTATGTAAAGCCGGATGAATTTGCGGAAGGACTATGGGGAGCGGCTAAGATCAATAATCAAATCTATGGCCTCGCAGTAGATTGCAATCCTTTTGTGCTCTATTACAACAAAAAGGTGCTGGAAGAAGCAGGAGTAAAATCTCCGCAAGAATACTACGATGAAGGAAAATGGAACTGGGATACGTTTGCGGAGGTAACTGCGCAAATCAAAGAGAGCGGAAAAAAAGGCTTTATCTTGGATGGTTGGTCAGGACCGCTGTTTACATGGATATGGACGAATGGCGGTGAAATGTATGACGAGGATGGTCACATCATTTTAAGCGAAAATGAAGAGGCTCAAGAGGCTTTTAAATATATTTCGGATATGCTGCAACAAGGAAATTTCACTTATTCTGGTTCCCTGCCTCAAGGACAAGGCGGTGATGCCATGTTCATGTCAAACCAAGTAGGATTCGTGGGAGCCGGTCGTTGGTATACGCCCATGTTCAGTGAAAACAAGGCGCTGGAGTTTGATTATATTCCGTATCCAACAAACACGGGAGAACAGCAAGGAACGGTGTCCATTGCAACGGCCTATATGGTGGTCAATAAAGATTCCAAACATTTGGATGCTGCGATGAAATTCGCTTCCTTCTACACATCGCCAGAAGGGCAAAAAGCACGTCTTGAAGGGAATGGCAATGCGGTGCCATCAGTATTAGGAGCGGATGAAATCATTACGGAGGCTGAATTCCCTGAGCACGCCGGCTATTTGCTGGATGCAAGAAATAAAGGACGTGTAGATGACAAGCAATCGGTCGTTCCGGGCATGGATAAAGAAATTATGGATATCATCGATTTGATGTATCTCGGAGAGCAAAGTGCAGAGCAGACGATACAGGCTGTAACGAAGAAGGCGACAGAGATGATTGATGAATACCGAAACCAATGAACGGGCTCTTCCTCGAATGTCTTAGGTACAGTTTTTCTCAAAGAAGGTGATGTCGATTGCAGCATAAGAAAAATATGTTGTGGGCTTTATTTTTTATCGGTCCTCAGCTTATAGGGTTGCTGGCATTTTCACTATTTCCTCTCGGATTTGCGCTGATGCTCAGCTTTATGCAATGGGATGGCTTTGGTTCGAAATCTTTTGTCGGCTTCGATAATTTTGTTTACCAATTAGGGGATCCGGATTTTTGGAAAGCGATGATGAACACCGCCTATTATAGTTTGCTCACGATACCTACGAGTATTGCGCTTGGATTGATGCTTGCGCTCGCCTTGAATCGGATCATCGGTAAAGAGTTTTATCGTGTCATTTTCTTTATGCCTGTAGTTACCAGCTCGGTATCCATTGGCGTCATATGGATGTGGATTTTTAATGGCGACTTCGGCATTTTGAATCAATTGCTAAGCTACGTCGGAATCGACGGGCCCCATTGGCTTACAGACCGGAAATGGGTTATTCCATCCATCGCGATATTAAGCGTCTGGTGGGGACTCGGTTACAATATGGTGATATTTCTCGCGGGTCTTCAAGGAATTCCCAAAAGTTACTACGAAGCGGCGGAGATGGATGGAGCGAGCAAGGTGCAGCGGTTTTGGCACATTACGCTGCCGCTGCTCTCGCCAACGACTTTTTTCTTGACGATCATGGCGGTGATCGGATCTTTTCAGGTGTTCGATCAGGCGTATGTGATGACAGGCGGCGGTCCGGCTAAAGCCAGCTATACTCTCGTCTACCATATTTACGAGCAGGCATTTGTTGATTTCACGATGGGAAGGAGCTCTGTTGCGGCCGTCATCCTGTTTGTGATCATTATGATTTTCACATTAATTCAGTTTAAGTTTTCAAGAAGGTGGGTTCATTATGAGGACTGAGCGAATCGTAGGGGGCGGCAGAGCATCCAAGAATAAAGCGATCACGCGATTCCGAAGGAGCCTGCTGCATATCGTCTTGCTGGCCGGATCGGTCATTATGGTGTTTCCATTCTTTTGGACGATTACGAGCTCATTGAAGGATATTTCGCAGATTTTTCTAGTTCCTCCCAAGTGGATTCCTAACCCGATCGTGTGGTCCAATTATCCGGATTCATTAAGTGTCATGCCGTTCGGAAGAGCGTATTGGAACAGCTTCTACATTACGATTGTTGTTGTCACGATTCAGCTATTAACGGCATCGATGGCCGCATACGCTTTTGCTAAGCTTCGTTTCTGGGGATCCGGATTTCTATTTATACTGTTTTTGGGAACGATGATGATTCCGAAGCAGGTCACTATGATTCCGCTGTATATGGTCATGGAGAATATTGGCTGGCTGGATACCCATCTGTCCTTGATTGTTCCAAGTGCACTGTTCAACGCTTTCGCTGTGTTTTTGCTGAGACAATTTATTCGCGGTATTCCGCGTGAGCTGGAGGAAGCTGCGTTCTTGGATGGTGCAAATCTGTTCATGATATACCGAAGCATCATTCTTCCATTAGTTCGGCCGGCGTTGGCAGCTGTAGGAATATTTATATTCAAGGATAACTGGAACAATTTCCTGGACCCGCTCATTTATTTAAGTACCCCGGAACAATTTACGGTACCGATTCTGCTCAATTATTTTAAAGGACTGTACATTACAGATTGGGCGTTATTAATGGCTGGGTCAACGATATCCGTCATTCCCGTGATCATCATTTATATTGTAGCGCAGAAGCAAATTATTGAAGGTGTGACTTTAACGGGTATCAAGGGTTAATTGAAGCCTTTTTGGTTATGAAGAATGGGAGGATTTCTCGTCAAAGAAAAATCCTCTCTATTTTTAACATATCAATCTTCCACCCGAAATCCTTCTCCGAGCACATCATGTACATCGCTGATAATCATGAACGCCCTTGGATCTACTTGTCTTACGATGCTTTTGAGACGACGTACCTCCTGACGGGATACTACACAGTATACAACTTCTTTTGGCATGCGTGAGTATCCGCCCTTCGCACTGAGAAATGTCATGCCCCGATCCATCTCGTCGCTAATTCTTTGGGAGATCTCCACCGGTTTGTCGCTGATAATCGTAAATGCCTTAGCCGCATAGGCGCCTTCCTGAATGAAGTCGATCATTTTTGCTGCGATGAACACAACAACGAGTGTATAAAAAATTTTCTCAATCGGAATATAGAAAGCGGAAGTGCCGATGACAATTGCATCGATAAACAGAATCACCTGCCCCATACTCCAACCCATCTTTTTGTTGCAGATACGGGCAATAATATCTGACCCGCCGGTTGTTCCGCCAAACCGGAATACAAGTCCTAGGCCGGCCCCCAGCGTAACCCCTGCGTATAGTGCAGCCAATAAATAGTCCTCTTCGTAACGGAAAGGAGTTACCCAGCCCTTGTGCATTAAGAATTCAATGACCCATAAGAAGAACGATAGCGACAGCGTACCAAGAATCGTATAGTACATGGGCTGCTTTCCCACATATTTCCATCCTACATAAAATAAAGGTACATTGATGATTAAAGTAGTGTAGGAAGGCGGGATGTTGAGCGCATATTTGAGCAGCAGGGAAATCCCTGTTACTCCTCCTTCCATCAGCTCATTCGGAATCACAAAAAAATGAAGTCCGAACGCATAAATAGCTGTACCTAACAGAATCGGAAAAATCTGTTGAACGGCAGGCTTCCAGTTAGTTTTGAACATTCTTCTTTCCTCCTAAACAAGTTCAGCCGCATATTTGAGTAAGCGGTTTAGCTTGTCACCTCATTCATTTATGTAAGGGTCAATATTTTTAGCTCATTGGACGATATAAGAAAAAAGAACGTTAGGAAATTGAATGTAGTATATGAAAAAGCATTTGTTTTCAATCCTTCTTTAAGATAACATGTTAGTAGATTGAAACGAAAGATGCTTTGCAGAAAGGGATGGCTATGAAACCAGAGTGGAAAGATAAATCGCTGAAGGAGATTCAGCGGGAAGTGGATGAATATATCTCGCAGTTTAAAGAGGGTTATTTCAGTCCATTGGCGCTTGTCGCGCGGATCGCGGAAGAAGTCGGCGAATTGGCGCGAGAGGTGAACCACACCTATGGAGAGAAGCCGAAAAAGCCTACGGAGGAAAGCAATTCGGTAGAGCTGGAACTCGGCGATATTTTGTTCATCTTAGCCTGCTTTGCGAATTCGCTCGATATTGATTTAACCGATGCATTCGATCAGGTGATGCAGAAGTTTAATACGCGGGATAAGGACAGATGGACTAAAATTAACACCGATTAAAATGACGTGTCATATGCTGTACCAATCCTTATTTGGAAGGAGGGAGGGGAGGGAGGTATGGCGTGGACGGAAAAGATTTGATCAAAAAAGCATATGAGGCTATATTTCAGTCCGACTTTGAGCAGGCGATCTATTGGTTTGAAGAAGCGATAAAAAAAGAACCAGTCGCTGCCGATTATCATTATAAGCTGTCCATTACGTGCGCCAGAAGCGACAAGCTGCAGAAGGCTATCATCCATGCCGAGACCGCATGCTTGCTCAATAAAGAGCATGAAGAATACAGGTATCACCTTCATACGCTGCAATCCCGGAACTGGATCGAGAAAGCGGAAAATGCATTAAGGGATCATGGTACGGACCCCTCTGTTCCCATCACGATGTTAAAAGAGGCGCTCAAGCTGGATCCGCTATCTGCAAAGGCGTACGTATTGCTTGGCATTGCATATGCTGCTCAAGGTCATAACGAACAGGCTGCGGAATGCATACGGGAAGCGCTCAAACTAGATCCGCAAAATGAAAATGCATTAAAATGGATGGAAGAACTCCAAAGAGAACTTCCGGAAACTTGAGATACAGAAAGGAACGAGTTAGAACATGAGTGAACAGATCAAAGTAGCAGTTTCCGGTGCGACGGGAAGAATGGGCCGGGAAGTTGTAAAGATGGTGCTTCAGGACTCTAGTCTAAAGCTTGTCGCTGCAGTGAGCGGCAAAGAGGGAGGAGATGCAGGAACAGCCGTGGGCGAGCAGCCGTGCGGTGTGATGATCCGATCGGACCTCGAGCTGGCTTTAGTGGAGACAAAGCCTGATGTGCTTGTTGACTTTACCACTCCACAGCTTTCCGTGCGCCATACTCAGCTGTCGATCGAGCATGGAGTTAGGCCAGTGATCGGTACAACCGGATTCAAACCGGAGGATGTTGAAGCGCTGGACAAGCTTTGCCGTGAAAAAGGTATCGGCGGTTTAATTGCACCTAATTTCTCGATCGGTGCGATCCTGATGATGAAGTTTGCCGCGCAGGCGTCAAAATATTTGCCACATGTCGAGATTATTGAATACCACGGGGATCAGAAGCTGGATGCGCCTTCGGGAACCTCGGTGAAAACAGCTGAAATGATCGCCAGCGTCAGAGAAGAGCTGAAGCAGGGTAATCCGAATGAGGAAGAAACGCTGGAAGGTGCGCGTGGAGCCTATTATAATGGATTTAGAATACATAGCGTTAGGCTTCCGGGTGTGTTTGCTCAGCAGGAGGTTATCTTTGGCGGTCACGGACAGACCTTGAAAATCCGTCATGATTCTTATGATCGTGCAGGATACATGCCGGGAGTGAACGTTGCGATTAAAAAAGTCATGGAAGTCGATCATCTAGTTTATGGATTTGAGCATTTCTTAGATTAGAGAAATCGCCCGGACAGGAGTATACATTTCATTATGAACTGGAGAGGAGTGGTCCATATTGACAGCCCTAAATATTGCTTTAATCGCTCATGACCGCAAAAAAGAGGAGATGGTAAACTTCGTCATTGCCTACGAAAAAGTGTTAAGCCATCACCGCTTATATGCCACGGGTACAACAGGTACTCGCATCATGGAAAATACGAAGCTGCAGGTACACCGCTTTATGTCCGGTCCGCTGGGCGGAGATCAGCAGATCGGTGCCTTGGTTGCCCAAAATGAAATGGATATGGTGATTTTCCTCAGAGATCCATTAATGGCGCAGCCTCACGAGCCTGATATTATCGCACTGCTTCGTTTGTGCGATGTTCAAGGTATTCCCCTCGCAACAAATATTGCCACGGGGGAAATTTTAGTCAAGGCATTAGACCGCGGGGATTTACAGTGGAGGCAAGTTCTTCACCAGCACAAGAAGGAAGATTCGCATGAGTGAAACTTATGATTTGCTCGTATTTGCCGCCCATCCCGATGATGCAGAAATCGGGATGGGCGGAACGATAGCCAAATATACCGATGCTGGTCATAAGGTTGCGATTTGTGATTTAACGTTGGCCGAGATGTCATCTAATGGAACGGTTGAGATTAGACAGAAGGAAGCGGCTAGAGCGTCTGAAGTGCTGAAACTAGCCGATCGGATCAATTTGCGCTTGCCGGACAGAGGTTTAACCGGCTCTGAGGAGCAAATTCGTGCGATGGTGCAAGTCATTCGGAGGTATCGTCCAAGGCTCGTATTTGCTCCATATTGGAAAGACCGCCATCCGGACCACATCAGCTGCAGCCAAATGAGCGATCAGGCCGTTTTTAACGCGAAATTGAGAAATTATGCGCCGGAGTGGCCGGCTTGGACTGTGGAGCAGCACTATTACTATTTCATCAATGATACCGACGAGCCGAACTTTCTGATCGATGTGAGTCAGTACCACGATAAGAAAATGGAGAGCTTGGCAGCCTACAGGTCACAATTTATGAAATTAGATGTGGACAGTGTGGCAACTCCACTCACGGAGGGGTATTTGGAAAGAGTTAAAGCTAGGGATTATCTAGCTGGACAAAGGGTGAGGACGCTCTACGCCGAGGGATTCGTAAGCAGACAGCCGCTGCTTTTGAACTGGATTTAAGTGAGAGCTCAGGGGGCAGACAATATGTTGAAAATTGGGATCACCTGCTATCCTACGTTGGGCGGCTCCGGAGTCGTAGCTACCGAACTAGGGAAAATGATGGCGGAACGAGGCCATCAAGTTCATTTTATAACCCATAGTCTTCCTTTTCGATTAGGAAGATACGATAAAAATATTTTTTACCACGAAGTAGAAGTCAGTGATTATTATGTATTCAAATATCCGCCGTACGATTTGTCCTTGGCTAGTAAAATGGCACAAGTCGTGGAAATGCAAAAGCTTGACGTGTTGCATGTCCATTACGCCTTGCCGCATGCGGTCTGTGCTTTTCTCGCGAAACAAATGGTTGGGGACCAGCTGAAGGTTGTGACGACGCTGCACGGCACGGATATTACGATATTGGCGCAGGAAGAATCGTTGAAGGAATTAATACGGCTCGGAATCAATCGCAGCGATGCGGTTACGGCCGTTTCACAGGATTTAATTGATGAAACGCGCAAGCTGCTTGATATTGATAGACACATCGACCTTGCCTACAATTTTGTCGATAAACGAATATATTATCCTCGGGCATGCAAACAATTAAGATCAGATTATGCGGATCCGAATGAAAAAATTTTGATGCATATTTCTAATTTCAGGCCGGTGAAACGCATCCTCGATGTCGTGGATGTGTTTGCGAAGGTGAGCAAATCCGTTCCATCCAAGCTGCTGCTCGTCGGTGAAGGTCCCGACCTTCCTAAGGCTCAGTGTAAAGTAAAGGAATATGGCCTTGAGGACAAAGTTGTTTTTCTAGGCAAACAGGATGATGTCGCCGAAGTGATCTCAATGGCCGATCTGCTTCTGCTGCCTTCAGAGAAGGAGAGCTTTGGATTAGTCGCATTGGAAGCGATGGCTTGCGGAGTACCCACAATCGGTTCAAATGCAGGCGGCATTCCTGAATTGATCACGCATGGGGAAACGGGATATTTGGCGCCGATTGGCGATACAGATACCATGACTCGGTACGCGATCGACCTGCTTCGAAACGAAGTGAAGTATGAACAGTTCAGGGAAGCCTGCTTGCATCGTGCAAGGAATGTATTCTGCAACGATCTGATCGCCGATCAATATGAGGAAATCTATTATCGGGTCCTCGGAAAGAGCAAGCCGGTAAAGGTCCCTGTATGCGAAGTATCGAGTGCGGATAGGATGTAGTAATATGGAACGGACACATGGAGTCCAGGGCATAAAGACAATTCAACGTTAGAAGTGATGACAATGAGCAAAACATTATCTCTTATGGAGCAGGAAGCGGTTCAAGTGCTGGAGAAATTGGAGCAGCATGGCTATCTTGCTTTTTTTGTGGGCGGATATGTGAGGGACAGTTTGCTCGGCAGACCGATTCATGATATTGATTTGACAACCAATGCACTGCCGGAACAAGTTCTTCACATATTTCCTCATTGTATACCGACTGGACTAAAGCATGGTACCGTGACCGTTATGATGGAACATCACAGCTTTGAGGTTACGACCTTTCGTACGGAATCGGAGTATGAACAGTATCGCAGACCGAAGAAGGTTGAGTATGTTTCCAGGCTGGAGGACGATTTGCGGCGAAGGGACTTTACGATGAACGCGATGGCCATGAACCGGCACTTGGAGCTGATTGATCCTTTCGGCGGGAAAAAGGATATAGAAGACCGGCTCATCCGCTCTGTCGGTAATCCGGCGGAACGGTTTCAAGAAGATGCGCTAAGGCTGATCCGCTGCGTTCGATTTTCTGCCAATTACGGGTTTGATATTGAGCAGCGAACAGAGCAGGCGTTAGAACAATGCAGCACGCTGTTAAAATATATAGCGATGGAGCGTGTTCAAGCGGAATGGGAACGTATGATGGCCGGTCCTAGGCCTTGGGTTGGACTCCGGCATTTGCTGCGGCACGGATTTATCCGGAACCTGAAAGAGGAGCTGCCGATAAGCCCTGAAATGTGGGAGGCTGTTCTTCATCCGGGACTGGAACAGTGGCTTCGCCGATTGAGTGGATCTCAGGCAAGATGGTGCGCTGTGTTGTGGACGTTGAATTGTGATCCGATGATCGCCTCGGAAGCGCTCAAGATACTCAAGTATCCGAATCGCTTTGTAGAAGAGACGGCTGCTGTGTTACATGTGCTGGAGCAGTGGAAAACATGGGATGGTGCTCATGAAGATGGAATAAAGCCGTTCATTCGCTGGTCGGTTCGCTATGGACGTGAACCTGTTCTGCACGCACTCAGCTTGCTGGAACAAGCTCCTCTCGTGTTTCAACGAAAGGCTTCCGACAGTTTTGTTCAGCTTTTACATACTTATGGCGCAAAAGTTCAAGAGAGGTTAATGGCTGTTCCCGTTCAATCTGCAGCCGATCTGAATGTAACGGGCAAAGATTTAATTACGGCAGGGATCCGTCCCGGCCCCCGAATGGGTGAAATATTGAAAACCCTGCTGCTTCAGTGCGCATTGGGAGACCTGCCGAATGAGCGCGAAGTACTGCTTCAGGCAGCGGGAAAATGGCAAGAGCAAGGGATGCAAGGAGGTATCGATTAATGCTGGATCAAATACTGCAGCTGTTTGCAAAGCATCCGGGACAATTTCTATCCGGCGAGGAAATCAGCAATCAATTAAACTGCAGCCGCACGGCGGTGTGGAAGCATATTCGTCAACTACGCAAAGAAGGCTATTTGATCGAGGCGCAGCCGCGGAACGGCTATCGTTTTATCCGTGAGCCAGAACGAATTCTCCCCAGCCGAATCGCCAGTATGCTGCGGACGAAGCGATTGGGTCATGAGCTCAAAGTGTATGAATCCCTTCCGTCAACACAGCAAAAAGCGTTCGAAATCGCAGCAAAGGAAGAAGGGGCGCAAGAAGGTCTATTGATCGTGGCTGAAACACAAACTGCAGGCAAAGGACGGATGGGCAGAAGCTGGCTGTCTCCATCCGGCAAGGGGTTATGGGTCAGTTTGGTGTTAAAACCAAGCGTCACTCTTCAATTTACTCCGCAGTTAACTTTGCTGATTGCAGTCGCCGTATGCAGGGTGATGAATCGTATGGAGATCCCAGCTTCCATCAAGTGGCCTAATGATCTATTAATTCATGGGAAAAAGTGTGCCGGTATTTTGCTTGAAACGTCAGCGGAGGACGAACGGGTAAAACTAGCCGTTGCGGGGATCGGTATTAATGTAAACTTGGACACAGACGATTTTGATGAAGCTTCGGTACAGCGCTCGACATCATTAAAAATCGCGGCAGGAAGACATATTGACAGGGAGTCATTGCTCTGCGATATTTTGTATGAATTGGAGCAGTTGTACGATTTGTATTTGCAGAAAGGCTTTGAGCCAATCAAATCCTTATGGGAAGCGCTTAGCTCCACACTGCAGCAGACCGTTACGGTGGAGACGCTCAGTGGTAAGATTACAGGAAAAGCTGTAGGAATTAATCCATGGGGCGCCTTGATTGTGGAAACATCGCCTGGAGAATGTACTCCCCTTTACTCCGGCGATTTGAAATCTCCTTTTTAAAAGATGGTTATCTCTTTTGTGAGGCTGAGATATTTGATATAATAATCCAGCGAGGCAGTATCGGATGAACTGCACTTGCGTGACGAATGCTAAGAATGTGTCGTGTTTTGTTTTTTGTTTGGTTTCTGCTCTGAGCCGAAAGGACCGAGACAGAGGGATTCAAAATAGGATCTTTTTGCGTACAGGTGCTTTTTGTTCTCGGAGAGAGCGGAAAAGCGCTTTTTTTATTTATTTATAAGACAGTTTTTATCAGGAACTGAACGGCTTTTGACATCAATAATCTGAAAGCATGCTGATAGGAATTACAGCGCTTTTTCGTTCACAATCTCTTGGGAGGTGCACTGTGAATGGATGAAAAAAGAAAAATGTTGAGCGTTACCGATTTCAGGAAAATGAAAAAGGAAGGCAGCAAAATTGCGATGGTGACCGCATACGATTATCCTGCCGCGAAGCTGTCTGAAAAAGCGGGTGCGGATATGCTTTTGGTCGGAGATTCGCTTGGGATGGTCGTGTTGGGGTACGAATCTACGATTCCCGTCACGATCGAAGATATGCTGCATCATACGAAGGCGGTAACGAGGGGGGCACCCAATACCTTTGTCGTCACGGATATGCCTTTTCTCAGCTACCATGGAAATATAGATACGACGATGAAAAACGCTGCACGATTGATGCAGGAAGGCCTTTGCCGGGCGCTTAAGCTGGAAGGAGGAGCGGAAATCGCTTCCACGGTTTCGGCATTAGTGAAGGCAGGGATCCCGATCGTCGGACATATTGGATTAACACCGCAAGCTGTCCACCAATTAGGCGGATACCGCGTACAAGGGAAAGATACGGCACAGGCGGAAAAGCTGCTTTCGGATGCAGTGAGTTTAGAACAAGCTGGTGCTTTTGCCGTTGTACTGGAGATGGTACCTGAGGAACTGGCACAGTGGATTTCCTCCCGCATCAGCATTCCTACGATTGGGATTGGAGCTGGAAGATACTGCGATGGTCAGGTCCTCGTTTACCATGATTTGCTGCAATATGCTAGTCCGCTCAAGCCCAAATTTGTAAAATCTTATGCTGAGTTGGGGCAGCATGTGACAGAGGCTGTTCATTCCTATGTTACCGAAGTGAAAGCAGGTCAATTTCCTGCCGAGGAACATGTGTTTCATTTGAACGAAACGGTTAGCGCCGATTTAAAACATAAATTAAAGTAAAGCAGGTAGAACAATGGAAGTCATTCGAACCATACATGAGATGAGAAAAGCAGTGAAGCTGTGGAAAGAGCAGGGAAAAACCATCGGATTCGTACCGACGATGGGGTATTTACATGAAGGTCATCAAAGCCTGATGCAAGCTGCAAAGAAACAGACGGACATCAGGGTGCTCAGTATTTTTGTTAATCCGATTCAATTTGGACCGAATGAGGATTACGAGACGTATCCGCGGGATGAGGAAAGGGATCTGTCCATTGCGCGTAATGAGCAAGTAGATTGCGTCTTTATGCCTTCCGTAAAGGAGATGTACCCGCAGCCTATTCGTACGAAGGTTCAGGTGGCGGAGGTAACTGATAAGCTGTGCGGCGCTTCGAGACCTGGACACTTTGACGGCGTTTCGACCGTGGTCTCAAAGCTGTTTCATATTATTCAACCGAATAAAGCATTCTTTGGTTTGAAGGACGCCCAGCAAGTGGCGGTCATTGAACAAATGGCGGGCGATTTGAATATGGATATTGACATCGTTCCTTGTCCGATCGTCCGCGAAGCCGACGGTTTGGCGCTTAGTTCAAGAAATAAATATTTGAATGCGGAGGAACGAAAACAAGCGGTTGTACTGTCGCAATCCTTATCAGCATTGAATGATTGGCTGCAAGAGCGCACTCTGACCTTAGAGCAGATTCGAAACCGGCTTACCGAGCAAATATCGAAAGCGCCCCTGGCACATATTGATTATGTCGAGATATTGAAATATCCAGAGCTGGAACCGCCTGAAGAAGGTCAGATGCTCGCTCAAATGACAGGGAAATATATTGCCGCCTTAGCTGTGAAATTTGGCGCCACCCGTTTGATCGATAACCATATTTTCACGCTGCAGCCGTAATGCTTGTGATTGAAAACATACGACCAACATACAGGACATCATCATGTGAGACATGAACATAAAAGGGGGACTACCCATGTATTTGACGATGATGAAATCGAAAATTCACCGAGCAACCGTGACTGAAGCGAATTTGAACTATATTGGCAGCATTACGATTGATCAGGACTTAATGGAAGCCACTGACATTTTGCCGAATGAGAAAGTGCAAATCGTGAACAACTACAATGGAGCGCGATTGGAGACTTATGTCATTCCAGGTCCTCGCGGTTCAGGCGTCATCTGCCTAAACGGTGCTGCTGCACGACTTGTGCAGCCGGGCGACACGGTCATTATCATCTCATATGAATGGATGACAAAGGAAGAAGCGCGGAATCATCAGCCTAAGGTTGCTTTTGTCAATGAGCGCAATCAGGTGGAGAGACTTGTTCAGGAGGAACCTCATTCCACGACAGTTTAAGTGTTGAAACACATGTCAATGTTCCCTTAGGCGGCGGTGTAAGATGGATGAATGAAAAACAGTCCCAGAGCAAAGACTGATTACACGGGCTGCTAAAAGGGCAGTACTGAGCTCAGTCTCGTTCTAAGGGGGCACAGTCATGTTTAAGCAGTTATTCGCAGCGATGAATGAGGTATTAGAGGAGATTGCCAGCCAGTATGCCTCCGCAAGTCAGGAGAAAAGGCAGGAACTGGACGAGAAATTAGCGGTTCTTCGTTCGATGAGCGATGTTTGTATCGAAGAATGGCTTGATTTTGAGGAAAAAATATCGAAGCTCAACCCGCTTAAAATGGCATCACCCTCCACGTTGTATGTCCCTGTAACTAATGACATGATGTTTCCGCTGCAGGAGGCCTCAAGAACTCATTATGAGCGAGGACAAGGTTATTTTGAACTGATGATGTACCGTCATGCCATAGGGGAGATGGAGCAGGTTCTATCGATGCAGCCGGATTTTTTGCCGGCCAGACTGTTTCTGGGACTAAGCTGTCTGCATGAAGGACAGCTAAACGACGCCTATCGCCATTTTCAATTAATTACATCGGTTGCTGAAGAACCTTCAATTAAAGCCATTTCGTTCAATGCCATGGGCTGTATTCATGCACAAAAAGCCAATGCAGAACAGGCGCAGCAGTTTTTTTCGATGGCGGAACAGCTGGACCCATCCTTAAAAGAACCGATCACCGATATTGATTTGAATTTGCCGCAAAAGGTTTTGTATAATTCAGGACTTATCCAATAATTTTGTATTTCCACAGCCGTCCATTCTTTGGTATCCTTATATAGAAATGTTGTGGTGTAAGCTGAAAGGAATGGACCCGAAACATGAAATATGCAGTTATGGATTTTGAAACAACAGGTCCTCTGCAGCAGGACGAAATTATACAAATCGGTCTTGTCGTTGTAGAACAGGATCAAATTATAGATAAATACAATACATTCGTGAAACCGAAGGCATCTATACCGGAATCCGTTACCCAATTAACCGGGATTACGGATGACATGGTGAAGGATGCGCCATCGATCGAGGATGCGATAGCAGATATGCTGCCGTATCTTGAACAATCGATTTTCGTCGCACATCATGCCGCATTTGATCTGGGATTTTTGCAAAGAGCCCTTGATCAATGCGGTTATTCTCCATTCTCTGGCCTTGTGCTGGATACGATGGATCTGCTTCGCTTCTTATATCCTGATCTTCCAAGCCTTCAATTGTCGATGGTTTCTTCTGCGCTGGGGGTGCCTCATCTTGAACCGCATAAAGCGGACAGTGACGCAGAAGCGACTGCGCTGATCTTCATACAATGTATACAGAAGCTGAATCAGCTGCCCTATTTGACCGTTCAGAGACTTTCTTATCTTTTTGACGAGCCCGCCGCTCAGCTCTCTGACTTGAAGTGGTGGATCGATCAGCTGCTGTTTCTAAAGGAAACTCAGGGTGACTTGGAAGAATCGACATTAAGTTACCGGCAGTTCGCTTTAAATGTCGAGGATTGGGCAGATGAAATGCCTGAGAGCACGGCAGAGCCCATCGAGGAAACGTTCGAAGCGTTCTACGAACAAATGAGAGACAATCTGAAGCAAAAATTTGCGAAATATGAAGAGCGGGAAGCGCAGACGGAAATGATCCGGCAGGTGATGGAAGCTTTCGCCGAAGAAAAGCATCTCATCGTTGAAGCAGGAACAGGTACCGGCAAATCATTAGGTTACTTAATCCCATCCATCTATTACAGCCTGAAAAATCAAGAGAAAGTGGCTATCAGTACGCATACCATCAATTTGCAGGAGCAAATTAAGCAAAGAGATCTTCCGCTGCTGCACGAAATTTCTCCACACCCTTTCCACGCCGCTGTATTAAAAGGCAGATCCCATTATCTATGCTTAAGAAAGTTTGAGCAGAAAATAAATCTAAAGGATTATGATGCAAATAGGGAGCAGGTGCTGTTAGCGGCTCAAATGATCGTCTGGCTTGGAGAGACGAAGATTGGGGATGAAGAAGAAATTCACCTGGGGCAAAGAGGCGCCGATTTCTGGCAAAGCGTGGCAAGCGACACAGATTCATGTTTGAACCGTTCTTGTCCTTGGTTCCGCAAATGCTTCTACCATCGAGCCCGCAATGATGCACAAAAGGCCGATGTTGTGATTACGAATCATTCGCTGCTTTTCACCGATCAGAAAGCGGATCATCGAATTTTACCAGCCTATCAGTCGTTAATTATTGATGAGGCGCATCAGTTTGACGAGACGGCAGGTAAGCATCTGGGTATCCAAATCAATTATTTTTCGTTATCGCATGCCTTGAACTGGCTGTATAAGGATGCTTACCAGGGAAAGCTGATCACCTTAAAAAGCTTGTTAGAGAATAACGGTCACGAGAAGTCGGAGACATGGGTCGATTTGATCGAACAATCGATACAGCGAATTGAGAAAATCAAGGAGCATTGGGAAGAGTTCCATCACATGTTATATCAGCATTGGGTATCTCCTCAGGAAACAGCTGCCGCACAGGAAACGGGGCAAATCGTAGTTCGTTTTAAACCGTCGGAGCCTCCGAAGGAGTGGGAACTCCTTCGGACCATCGAAGATAATATCCATGCGGACAGCGGTGAATTGATCAAGTCGCTCCAGCGTTTGATGGAGGAACTGAAGGAAGAAGCAGGGGATTTTGAGCTTCAAAGCTTAATTACGGATTTGAACGGATCATATAAGGATATTGTACGGTGCAGGGACGACCTTCGATTTTTCGTTAAGATGAAAAATACGAATGATGTATATTGGCTCGAGGCAAATGTGCAGTATCGGCATAAGTCGATTCAATTGTACACGGTCCCTGTCGATGTCAGCATGATGCTGAAGGAAATGTTTTTTGATGCGAAGGACAGCATTGTAATGACTTCGGCGACTCTTAGTGTCAATCAAAACTTCGAGTATGTGAAGGAACAGGTAGGCTTAAGCGGCTTTGCAGAGAAGAATAAGCTGCAGACCGTTCAGCTGCCCTCTCCTTTTAATTATAGAAAAAATGTATTGGTATGCATTCCTCGTGATTTTCCAAAATTGAAGGGGATTGCAGGAGAGAAGGAGTTCGCTCTCGAATTAATACAATCACTCTCTGAAGTCGCTCAAGTAACAGACGGACGCATGCTCGTGTTATTCACTTCGTACCGTATGCTGAAAATGGTTCATGGCGGCTTGAAGGAAAAGCTGCAAGGAACAGGCATACAAGTGCTTGGTCAAGGGGTAGACAGCAATAACCGCAGCAAGCTGACCAAATGGTTTACAGACAGCCCGAATTGTGTACTTCTTGGGACAAGCAGCTTCTGGGAAGGCGTAGACATTCCAGGGGACGATCTAAGCTGCTTATGTATCGTACGGCTGCCGTTCCAGCCGCCGAATCATCCCGTAGCGGAAGCGAAATCGGACTTCCTAAAACAGCAGAATAAAAATCCATTTATGCATTACTCGGTTCCGCAGGCCGTCATACGCTTTAAGCAAGGCTTCGGCAGATTGATCCGCACATCATCAGATCGCGGCGTTGTCATTATTTATGATACACGAGTGATTGACACCTATTATGGAAAACACTTTTTATATTCATTGCCGGGACCTAAAATCGAGCATATGTCGAAGCAGCAGATGATTCATCGAGTGAAGGAATGGTTTGACGAGGAGAAAGAGGTTCAACCGGATGTTATGAAAGAAGGGCGGTAGTTCATGAAAGAGATGAAAATTTCTGAGGCTGTTGTCAGGCGGCTTCCGATCTATCTTCGGTATTTAAACGAACTGAGAATGAGTGAGGTACAGACCGTTTCTTCGCAAGAGCTGGGGCAGCGTTTAAATTTAAATCCCGCACAAATTCGTAAAGATCTCGCCTACTTCGGTGAGTTCGGCAAGAAAGGCATTGGTTATGACGTCGGTTATTTAATCGAGAAAATACGTCATATCTTAAAGCTGGATCAAGTCATTCCTGTGGCGTTGGTTGGAGCGGGGAACTTAGGGCATGCACTGTGCAATTACAATACGTATTTGAAAAATACGATGAAGATTACCGCTGTTTTCGATGCATCTCCGAATAAAATAGGGACACAGATTAACCAATTGACGGTACTGCCAATGGACAAGCTGAGCGAGACCGTCAATGAACAGAAAATTCGTGTCGGCATTATCACGGTTCCTTCGGCTGTCGCTCAACATGTAGCGGATCAATTTGTACAGGCGGGGATTGAAGCGATTCTTAACTTTGCGCCAACGATTATTAAGGTTCCTTCCCATATCCGCATTCATCAAGCCGATTTTACCGCTGAGCTCCACAGCTTGGCGTATTATTTGGATTGAGTTTCTTGGCGATTCTACAACAAGACGGACTGGAGGACAAATGTCATGCATCCCTTATTGAAAAAGCTGCAGTACAAGGAAGAAGGGCCGATGCTCATCGTGGGCAGCCCGCAACAATTTGCAGGGACGATGAAGGAATTGGCTCCTTACGAGATTCATACCGAACCTAAAGAAGATCATTACAACTTCATTCTTATTTTTGTGAAGTCTCAGCACGAGGTTGAGCAATATGCCGGAATGGCGGTAGAGCGTCTGCATTCAGATGGAGTGCTGTGGTTCGCTTATCCGAAGAAGACATCGAAGAAGTATGAAGCGGATATTCATCGGGATCGTGGGTGGGATGCGCTGAACTGTCTGAATTATACCGGAGTCCGTCAGATCGCGATTGATGAGGACTGGTCGGCACTTCGCTTCAGACATAAGGATTTGATAAAATCCAAGTAGGAACAAAACGGGATCGAACGATGGTTATACTCATTAAAGAATATAAAAAAGGCTGTCATACATCGCAGCGCCTTACCCTGCGTATCGATGTATGACAGCCTTTCGTTTTATTCTAAGAATTGAAGAAGTTGGTAAATGAGAAAAGCCATAATGGCTGTTCCCGGTAATGTTAACACCCAAGCATATACAATTTTTCCGGCGACATTCCATCGAACAGAATTCACACGGTTGGACAATCCGACACCGATAATGGAACCGGTAATCGTATGTGTCGAGCTGACGGGAAGACCAATCTTCGCTACACCTGTCAAAATAATGGCTGCAGCCGTTTCGGCGGCGAATCCGTGGATCGATTCGAGCTTGGTTAATTTGGTTCCCATCGTCGCAATTACCTTCTTGCCACCGATTGCAGTACCTAGTGCGATCGCCAGACCGCAAGAGGTGATGACCCAGAATGGAATGTCGCTTTCCATCGTTAACCCGCCTACATTACCTGCAACTAAGGCGAGCATGATAATCCCCATCGCTTTCTGAGCATCGGATGCCCCGTGACTGAACGCCATGAAGGAAACGGAGAGAAGCTGAAGGATATTGAAAGATCTTTTTACTTTGGACGGCGATAAATTCCCAGCAATCAGCTGCAATATTTTCATGATGACAAATGCAAAAAGTGCGCCTAGTACAGGGGAAACGAGAAGGCCGATTAATACCTTAATCAATCCTCCTGAAACGAGCACATCGAATCCTCCGTAAGAAACGGATGCCCCCACCATGGCTCCGATTAATGAATGCGAGGCGCTGATCGGCATGCCGACCATGGTCATAATAATATTCCATATAATCGATGCGATAAGCAGTGAGACAACAACCAGCAGTGTGATCGAGTCTGGATTGACGATACCTTTACTAATCATTTTAGCCACCGCGGTGAAAGCGAATGCTCCGACTAAGTTCAGCACGGCGGCGAGCAATACAGCCTGATATGGCTTCAGCACTCGGGTACCGACAACCGTTGCAATGGCATTAGCCGAATCATTCCAGCCGTTCGTAAAGTCGAACAACAAGGCTAGAACGATAATAATGATAACGATCAGGGACAAACCTTCAACCATAACGGAGAACCACGCTTTCAAGGATATCTGCAACGTCCTCGCAGGCATCGGTGGTTTCTTCCAGACGTTCATAGATTTCCTTTAGTTTAAAGTCTGTATATGGATCTTTCGGATCGCTGAAAATTTCCCGAATGCCATCCCGCATTAATTTATCTGCCTGATTTTCCAAGTCGTTGATGACGACAGTATGTTCATGAATTTGCATATATTTCTTTTTGGACAGCAGTTTAAACGCTTCTAGAATGTGCTCGCAAGAGGATACAAGAATTTCGGTGAATCCTTTCATATAATCATCGGAAGCACTGACATTTAAATATTCGAAGCGTGCCATGGTGGCTTCAATTCCGTCGATGACATCGTCGACTTTTACAGCCAGTTCCATAATATCTTCTCGATCGAGAGGAGTTAAGAATACTTGATTCAATCGTTTGAAAATTTGGTGCGTGATGTCATCGCCCTTACTTTCTAATTCCTTAATGGAGGCAACGTATGCGTTAGGCTCCTTTTCACCCATCAAAGCAGTCCGAAACATTTGAGCGCCTTTCAGCGTATTCTCAGCAGACTGCAGCAACAGGTTCAAAAATTCATCATCATTTTTCCTGCCGAAAAAAAGCATCGTATGTAAGCTCCCCTTCTATATTAAGAATCTTACTCTTGCCATTCATCTCATAAATTATTACAGTATTACCAAGGGTTGGACCTCCTTATTGGACAATTTATGAAGAATGGCCACCCTGAAAAATTTATCATAATACGACATAAATCACAATGAAATATTCATGAAAAATTTACATTCTATCGTCAGTTTTTAGTGATCCATGTAAGGATATACCGTATTTTGGTGAAACAAGATGGTTTCTACCTTTTGGCGAATGTATTGTTTGTCATTCAGTTGATTTTCATACTCAAGAAATGTACATTGGTAAAGATGGTATGAATGACTAATAATGAATGTAATGGATTTAATAAAAAGCAGGTGAAACGAATGGGTAAGTGGTTAATTAAAAATGGTACGTTTCTGACGATGGACGAGAAGAGACCGATGATCAAAGGATCTATGGTCATTGAGGATGACAGGATAAAAGAACTGACGAATCAGAACGTTATCGATGAATCTGTTTTTAGTGAAATTGTGGACGGGACCGGGAAGTTATTTATGCCGGGATTAGTGAATACGCATAATCATGCCGCGATGTCTCTGCTTCGCGGTATTGGCGACGATTTAGCGCTGCAGGTATGGCTGCAGGAGAAGATGTGGCCGAATGAAGCCAAATTCACGGCACAGGACGTAAAATGGGGCAGTTTGCTTTCGATCACGGAGATGATTAAAAGCGGTACAACGAGCTTTGTCGACATGTATGATCATATGGACGAGGTGGCAAAAGCGGTAGAGGAAGCGGGAATGAGAGCGAGACTCACTCGCGGCATGATTGCGCTTGGCTGTAATGATGCGGAGCAGAATGCGAAGCTGCAGGAGGCTGTTCAGTTCGCGAAGGATTGGCATTTGCAGGCAAATGGACGGATTACGGTGATGATGGCTCCGCATTCTCCATATACGTGTCCTCCATCTTTTATCGAGAAGGTCGTCGCCGCTTCGGCCGAATTGGATCTACCGGTCCATACCCATATGTCCGAGACAGCCAAAGAAGTGGAAGACAACGTGAAGGAATATGGACTCCGACCGGTCATGCATCTGTCAAAGCTCGGTGTATTTGATCGTCCGTGCATCATCGCACACGGCGTTCATCTCACGGACGAGGAGATTGACATTTTATGTTCGAAAGACGTACGGATTTCCCACAATCCGGGAAGCAACTTGAAATTGGCCAGCGGAATCGCTAGAGTTCCCGAGTTGTTGAAGGCAGGAATTTTAGTTTCACTAGGTACGGATGGTCCCGCAAGCAACAACAATCTGGACATGTTTGAGGAAATGCGCCTGGCAGCCCTGATTCATAAGGGAGTGTCCGGGGATCCAACAGCGGTTCCTGCTACGGAAGCATTGAAGATGGGGACGGTATATGGAGCGGAGTCGATTTGGCTGGATCAGGTTGGACAGCTTAAAGAAGGGTACAAAGCGGACTTGATTGCACTTGATATCGAGCAGTCTCATCTGTATCCGAAGTCGGATTATGCTTCCCATGTGATCTATTCGGCTTCCGGCCATGATGTGACCGATGTGTGGGTCGATGGTAAAAGATTGATGAAGAACCGTGAGCTGCTTACATTAGATGAAGAAAAAATTAGGTTCGAGGCACAATCCTGCTACGATCGTTTGATGGCGACCTGATGACGGGGTGTTGGTATGAGTAATAAGATGAAAGCATGGCTGGCATTGGGTGTAATCCTGCTCACCTTGGTTGTGCTCGGTTACCGAACCTATCTGCAAATCTTCGAAGAGCCATGGGAGAGCGAGCAAAGAGCCGAGCAAATTGCTATCCGCTCAAGCGACATGAACCAGGTCGATAATACCGAGATCTATAACGGTGAAAAAAGCTATGTCATTGTTTATGGAAAGGACGAACAAGAGGATTCGATGATCGTCTGGGTGGGGGAAGAAGAAGGGGATGTCACCGCTCGTTATGCGAAGGATGGGATCACGGAGAATATACTGGAGCAGCAGCTGAAGAAATCGTCTCCCGAAAAAGAGATCATTCGCATCGTTCCAGGCAAATGGGAGGACGAGCTAGTATGGGAAGTGTTCTATAAGCAGGATGAGGAGCAGGGAGATCGGCATTATTATGACTTCTATCGATTTAGTGATGGTGAATTGTTAGAGACGTATACGATGAGTATTCGTTAAATATAAAGTATCATTGGGAAAAGACAGCTGGCATGATATCATTGCGCCGGGCTGTCTTTTTTGTTTCCAACCATTACATTCGAGAATAGTCTGCTGATGTGATATACTCTTTTATGCAATCAGTTGATAGATGAAGTTGATATACTCATGGACACAAACAAGGATGCCTTCGTATCGCAATACTGTTCACTCGCAAATGACAAATAAATCATGCTTATATATTGAAAGGAGGACGTCCAAGATGAATTGGAAAGTGCGTCCCGTTCCTATGATGATCTCCGCAGTTATCACTGCTGTATTATGTTTTGGAGGTTGGTTCGCTTATCAGCAATTTGGCGTCAAGTCTCCTTTTTTAAATACGATTCATCAGATGGATGGAATTGAGTCTGCGGACGTTTCGTTCAGCGGCTCGAAGGTTGTACTTGATTTAACATTGCAGCAGGACGCTAGTCTGAATGCGATTGTACAGCAGGTGAAGACCGAGCAAAAAGAGGCGCTTCAGAACAAACAGCTTGAGCTTCAGGTTCATAACGAATCCTCTCCGGAGCTTGACGGCTGGTGGTCTTCTGTACTGTTTGATATGGCTCAAGCTATGGATCATCAAGCTTACAGCGAGATCCCGGCAATTCTTGAGAAGTATGCTGGCGAATTGGAAGGCCTGCAGGCTTCAGCAGAGATTGACGACAACAATGTATATATCCGATTAGTTCATGGTGATGCAAGTAAGTTCATCATTTTGCCGCGTACGCCGGCTTCTATGGGGGTGTGGCCGAATGAATAAGTACTATAAGGAATTGACGCTGGGTATGATTCCGATCTTCCTCATTTTTCTAGCCTTTATCGGCGTAAATATGCTGCCGCTGTTGCTAGTGGGAGTCGTTGTCGGCGCATTGTTCTATATGACACGAATGAAAGGGGCCGTAGGGGTTTCTTCGAGGCGTTCGTCCAAGGTATCGAAGAAACCGCAGGTACTTACCTTTGATGATATTGGCGGACAGGAACGCGCGAAAAAAGAGCTTATGGAAGCGATGGATTTCCTGAATAGAGCCGATGAAATATCGAAGCTGGGCATTCGTCCGCTTAAAGGCATATTGCTGACGGGTCCACCAGGAACAGGGAAAACACTGATGGCTAAAGCTGCAGCCCATTATACAGATTCTGTTTTCCTAGCCGCTTCCGGCTCCGAGTTCGTGGAAATGTATGTTGGTGTCGGCGCGAGCCGTATCCGTGATTTGTTCAAGGAAGCGAAAAACCGCTGCGCAAAGGAAGAAAAGCAAAACGCGATCATTTTCATCGATGAAATTGATGTGATCGGCGGTAAGCGTGACGGAGGTCAGCAAAGAGAATACGACCAAACGCTGAACCAGCTTCTGACCGAGATGGATGGAATTCATTCGGAAGATACACCAAGAATATTGCTGATTGCCGCAACGAACCGCAAAGAAATGTTGGATTCGGCGCTGCTGCGTCCAGGACGCTTCGACCGTCATATTCAGGTGGATTTGCCGGACAAGCAGGGGAGAATGCATATTTTGAAGCTTCATGCGAACAATAAGCCGCTGGATCCAGAAGTCGAACTGGAGAAGGTCGCGGATGAGACATTTCAATTCTCCGGTGCTCAGCTGGAGAGTGTCATGAACGAAGCGGCGATTTATGCGATGCGTGATGGTTCGGAAACCATCGGGCAGCAGCATCTATCGTTTGCGATAGACAAAGTCATGATGGGGGAAAAGACGGATCGCGAATCGACGCAAGAAGAGAAGGAAAGAGTGGCGCTGCATGAGCTGGGACATGCCATTGCGGCCGAGTGTGTTCGTCCGGGTGCCGTATCGCAGGTTGCGCTAAGCCCAAGAGGGCAAGCGCTCGGTTACGTCAGACACCATCCGCATAAGGATCAGTATCTATATACGAAAACATTTTTACAGCATCAAATCATGATCGCATTGGGCGGAGCTGCCGCGGAAGAAATCTTTTACGGTGGACGCAGCACCGGCTCAAGAAACGACTTTGAGCAGGCCTTAAATATGGTACGAACCATGATCGATTCTGGGATGACCGATCTGGGAATCGTTCATACGGATATGGTGCCTCAAGAAATGCTCGTCAAGCAAAATCAACAAATATTAGATGAATTGATGGCCGAAACAAAGGCACTTCTAGAAGCGCATCGAAGCGTATTCGAGCACTCCTTGGACATTCTGTTGAAGGAAGAAGTGCTTTCCGGCGAACGATTCAGAGTTTTGCTTGCAGAAAGTGCAGCAAATCACACTCAGGCTTCCGCCTCTTAATGGCGGAGGCTATTTTTTTTAACTACTTAGATATAACCGCAATTTTGAATGAAAAGAACACGGCTGCAATGGAGTCCCAAAGGCTAATCCGCACTCACCCTTTACTCGCATAACTTATTCACGAACCATAGGACGCCGTAAGGCGTTTTTTTCATCCTGGAATGTTTGAGTTCCGTCTACACATAATAAGGCTAATTGAAAATCAAGTGTTCCAACGTGTGTCCTGTGAACGTTTTGTGGAATATGGTGAAACTTGGTGAAAAACAGTGTATTATTGAAGATAATGCCTCTTTAATAGGTCCGAATTTTTTATGTGCAGTGCCGCAGGGTGCTGGGAGAGACACGTTCAAAGTTCGAATGGACTTAAAGTGGTTGAACAATAAGGCTTGACCAAACAAAAACAGTAAAGGTCGGGCTAATCTCATCTGTATGCGGATGATGGTCTACAGCAAGGAATAGAAGCAAAAAGGAGCGTTATACGTGAAAAGGATAGGAGTTATCGGAGGAGGAACGATGGGGCAGGGCATTGCCGAGATGCTGTCAGAAAAAGGCCTCGAAGTTTACTTAATGGAACAATCCGAGCAGAAGCTGAATTGGTCCTATGAACAAATTGAAATGAGTCTCGACAAGCAAATAGAAAAATGGGCAATCACCCAATCGGAGAAGAAACTGATCTTGTCGCGCATTCAATTAGTGACCGATTACAGCAAGCTGTCTCAGTGCGATATGGTGATCGAAACGATCACAGAGGATTTAGAAAAGAAAGATGAGGTGTTTGCGAAGCTGGATGAACATTGTCCCGCAAACATTATTTTAGCATCCAATACATCTACTTTGAGCTTGACTGAGATGGCAGGAAAGACACGCCACCCGGAACGTGTGATTGGACTGCATTTTATTCCGCCCGTTTCAAAAATTAATCTCGTCGAAATTATTCGCGGCTTAAAGACTTCGGAAGAAACGTTTAACGCGACGAAAACGTTCGTAGAGGACACGATTCAAAAAAATGGAATCATGGTCTATGAATCACCGGGATTTGTGACGACACGTTTAATTTGTATTCTGATCAATGAAGCTCTGCATGTTCTTCAAGAGGGTGTAGCTTCTGCGGAAGATATTGATACGGCGATGAGAGTGGGTTACGACTTTAAGTATGGACCGCTTGAAGCATGTGACCGTTATGGTTTAGATTCTGTACTTGCTGCGATGGAACGGATGTTCCGTGAATTTGGGGATATCAAGTACCGTCCATCCTTCTTATTGAAAAAGATGGTTCGCGCTGGGCACCTCGGTGTAAAAACAGGCGAAGGTTTCTTCAGATATGATAAGGATGGTGACAGAATCAAATGAAAATTTTAGTGATTAATGCCGGAAGTTCTTCTTTGAAATATCAGCTGTACAATATGGAGCAGGAATCGATGCTTGCGAAAGGCCGCGTGGAGCGTATCGGTTTCGAATCTTCGATCCTCGTTCATGAGTCGATGGGCAAACAAGAAATTACGGAAGTAAGCGAAATTCTGGATCATAATGTGGCGATCAAGAAGGTACTTGATATGCTTATTCATCCGGAGCACGGTATTTTGTCTTCCATTGATGAAATTAACGCTGTCGGTCATCGCGTCGTTCATGGAGGAGAGAGCTTCTCCAGCTCGGTACTGGTCGATGCGGAGGTAAGACAAGAAATTCGCAAGCTGTTCGATCTTGCACCGCTTCATAACCCGCCAGCCATGATGGGGATCAATGCAGTAGACGCCAACCTGCCAAATGTACCGCAAACGGCCGTGTTCGATACGGCATTCCATCAAACGATGCCGCCGGAATCGTATTTATATCCTATTCCCAAGGTGCTGTACACAAAGCATAAAATTAGACGCTATGGGTTTCATGGAACTTCCCATTACTACGTCAGTCAAAAGGCTGCTGAATATTTAGGAAAACCGCTGGAAGACTTGAAGATGATTACATGTCATATCGGAAACGGCGGCAGCTTGACGGCGGTATTAAACGGGCATTCGTTCGATACAAGCATGGGCATGACACCACTTGAAGGCTTAATGATGGGAACAAGAAGCGGGGATATCGATCCTGCGATTGTACCATTCACGATGGCTAAAGAGGATCTGACGATGAGCGAAATCAACTCGATGCTGAATAAGCACAGCGGTCTGTTGGCGATTTCCGGTATCAGCAGTGATATGCGCGAAATTATTGAAGGGGTTCAAAAAGGCGATACGAACGCCAAGCTGGCATTTGATATGTACGAATATCGTATTCGGAAGTATATCGGTTCCTATGCTGCCGCTATGAACGGATTTGATGTGATGGTATTCACCGCTGGTGTGGGGGAAAATGCTTCCTACTTGCGAAAAGCGATCTGCAGCAATCTGACCTATTTCGGTATTGAATTGGACGAACAAGCTAATGAAGTTCGTTCCTCGGAAATTCGCCGTATTACAACGGATCAATCGAAGGTCACCGTGCTGGTCGTTCCAACGAATGAAGAACTCGTCATTGCTCGTGATACGTATGAGTTGGTAAAGAATAAATAAAACGATGCATTTGGGGTGAAGTGGATGAGCTATCAACCCGCCTATATTCAAGGTTTGCTTGATGGATTTCTCAAAGGGACTGTTTCAGTCCCTTACTTTTTGCTTCAGCATTATGCTAAGCTGAATCTGAATGAGACAGAGATGCTGCTTATTCTTCAGCTGTATGCCTTTCAGGACAAAGAGAACAAGGATTTTCCAACGCCGGATGAAATTAAAGCCCGAATGCATGCGCCGCTTGAGTTGGTCATCAAGTCTCTTCAGCGGCTCATTAAGGAGCAATATATCCAGATAGACGATGGAGTGGATCCGTTGACGGGAGTCCAGTATGAGAAATACAATCTGCGGCCGCTGTTTGAGCGGATGGCTCGATTATATGCTGATCATGCGCAAGGCGATCATGCTTCAGCGGTGTCTCATACGGAAACCGGTGACAGAGGGAATGAAACGGTGCAAAGAGTAGACTCGATCTATAAGATTTTTGAACAGGAGTTCGGAAGGCCGCTCAGCCCTATGGAGTTGGAGACGATCTCGCAATGGCTCGATCGTGACAGTTATTCCGAACCGTTAATTCTTGCCGCCTTGAAAGAAGCGGTTTTCTCCGGCAAAGTGCACTTTCGCTATATCGACCGTATCCTGCTGGAATGGAGCCGTAATCGAATTACAACTCCTGAGCAGGCAAAGGAATATGTACAAAAATTTAGAGGCAGGTAGCTGCTTCTTATCATGACATGTCAAATGCTAAACTTATTTTCTTATACTTTGGTCAATCCATTTCATAAATGATCTAAATACCGAATTTGTAACTACATATAGATCGATTGAACGGTTGATACATCATGTAGTCTTGATTAAAGCTGTTGAAGGTATTATGAAATTGATTTTGGTAACAAAATAAAACAGATTCTGTTGTGAGCTGCACCTCCATTGTTAGACATGACTAACAATGGGGTGCAGTTTTTTTGGGGCTATATATGAGCTAATGGTTTAAAAAATACAGAAACCATACGGCATGGTTTTGTTCATCGGCTGCGGCTCTTCGAAATATTGATTTGATGTAAGGATCGTGTGTTTTTTCTGCTATTTCGAGGTAGAAATCGACCGTTTTTTGTTCATCGCGAAAAGCGAAATGCAATCCTGCATCGTACGTATCTGGACAAGGTTCGGTAACTTGGGGGCGGATGGAGTGTCCTGTTAAACAGATATAGATACGCATGAAAGCTTGAAAATGGCGGATTTCGTCGCTTCGTATTTCAAGTATTTGCTCACGTATCGCCTCTGTTGGTGCTAATCTTGCTAATTGGCCATAGCATAAAATAGCGGAATATTGTCCATCGATTGCTTTCGCCAAATCATGTATGAGCTCAGCCTGAAGATGGTCTGCAGGCGCATATGGATTGGAGTGCATTGTTTGTTTTCTCCCCTTAAATAGACATTTTCATGTTTTAGGCTATTCTAGGGTGTAGGAGAAGGTGCATGAAAAACGATGATGGATAGGGATGAAATAAAAAAAGCCGTCTTCCGGAGAAGACGGTTTAATGAATCGGAATTATTGGATAAGAGATTTCATGCGAACTGCATATTCAAAGCAAAATTCAAAAGCTTCCAAATGTCTCTTCGCATCGAATGGTGTGGCACCCCACGCATATATTCCATGATTATGAAGCAGAATGCCCGGAACCTGTGGATTTATCGCTCCTTCGACCAGCTCAGCGATTTTTGGAATTTCCGCATAATTAGGAAGAATAGGGACATGAATTTCCGCATTTTCCTCCCAAATGTTGAAAGCTTTAATGATTTCAATCCCTTTCAGCGGTATCGCGCCTGCCGTTTCATAGATGGCTGAAGCCAAATTGTTGAATACGGTATGTACGTGATAGACTGCACCACAGCCTGTCAGTCGATAAATCTCGCAGTGGATGAGCGTTTCGGCAGACGGCTTTAACTTGGTTGGCAGTAACGGCACACCGTTTTCGTCGACTAGCAGGTAATCCTCAGGTGTTTGTACCGATTTATCTTTTCCGCTGGCGGTAATGGCGAATTGGAATTGATCCGGCGTATAATCTCCTACCCGAATCGACAAATTGCCGCTGGTAGCAGGAAACCATCCACGATCAGCGAGAATGCCTTTGATGTTGGCAAGTTCGGCATAGGCGGACTGGATTTGCTCTGCTGGAATATCGCTTCTTGTCATGGTACACCTCTTTCATTACTCAGGATCAAAAGTTGGGATTATTGCAGTTCTTTAGCAGTGCGCTCCAAATGTTCCACGACGGTATAGAAATCTTCGTAGGCGATGTACGGCTTGCCTTCGAGTTCACACTGTTCTTTTAAATGAGAACGGGCAAAGATGAGATCGACCAGCTTGGCACCTGCGAAATCCGTAATGCTGTCGCCGATCAGAATACGATAATGTGTTTCCTTCGAGAAGGAGCGGATAATTTTCGTTTTACACATGCCGCAGTCGTTATCGCATTCATCATCGCATGGATGCGGCCAAACGATACGAATCGTTTCTCCGAAGAAGTCACTTCCGTTGCAGTATATATGATCCTCCGGGATAGGATACGGTTCAAGCAAGGGATAAATGAAAAAGTCAATCCCCCCGCTCGTAATGAACAATTCGATATCATGGCTGCTGCAGTAATCGACGAATTCGGCAAAACCGCTGCGGATCTTTGCGTTGCGAATCGCAAAATCTATAATCTCCTGCTTTCGGCTGACGGGAAGAAGCTCGAACATGCGGCCGACACCGTCTTTTACGCTGATCTCTTGGCTTACGATTTGTTTGACGATATCTTCCCAGCCCTCAGGCTTAAAATGCTGCATAATTGCGACAATGTTGTCGGTTTCGGTAATCGTTCCATCAAAATCACAAAAGATGACTGGTTTCTTCGTTTGGCTCACTGTTTTGCCCCCCAAATATCAATCGCTGCTTGTAGTTCTAGATGTCCGTCTGCGGCAAAATCCTGCAGGCTCCGGCCTTGCAGAGCCGCATCAATGGCCTGCCTGAAGGCACGGCCTCCCGCGGCCGCGCCGCCTGGATGACCGTGAATGCCGCCACCGGCATTCACAACCACATCTCGTCCGAAATCACGCACAATCCAAGGCGTTAAGCCGGGATGAATGCCTGCTGACGGAACAGGGAAGCTTGGTTTCAGCGTCCAGTCTGGCTGCAATTCACCGGATGCGTATTCCTGATTCAGTTTCGTCGAACGTAACACATCGCGAATGGCTAGATTTTGTTCCTTCGGCATAACGACTGAACCATATGGTGAAGGGAACAATACGAGATCGGCGCCTGCCAGCCTCATTAATTTACCTAACAAGACGGAGGGGGCGATGCCATAGTAAGGTGACGGATAGAGAGCTCCAGCTAGAGCAGGGTGGGCGGCAATCGGTACGCTGATGTCGGGATCGGAAGCGAGCGCATGCAGCGCATCGAAGCCGTAGGCGAGCACATTGAATAGAAGCGCATTCGCGCCAAGCTCGATCGCTTTTTTCGCTTGTTCTTTCAGTTGAAATGTCGGACCGGTTAAGTTCACAGCGTACAGCAGCTTTTGACCCGTCTGCTGCTCGGCTTCTTTGGCCGCTTCCATACATGCCGGAACTCGCTTGTCAATAGGGGTCAGCGGATTTTCGAAAAGGATTTCATCATCTTTAATTAAATCAACGCCGCCCAGAGCCTGCTGTTTGAACTGCTCCTTCAGTTCAGGTAAATCGTGACCGATGACCGATTTGAAGATGCTCATGAGCAGCGGTCGTTCAGGAACACCAAGCAGCGATCTCACGCCTTCGATCCCGAATTTCGGACCTGGAAAAGCGCTCATGAAGGATTCCGAGAAGTGCAGATCCATCAGCTTAATCCGCCCGTCCATCGATAACTTGCCGAATACCGTAACGAGAAGTGCAGGTAGATCGCGGCTGAAATTAATATCCGGGTATGCGATAGACACATCTGCATAACGTTCTGGACCTTCACCTTCAAATACTTCGATCTGGACGACTCGTCCAAGATGCTTCTCCATTGCTTGTTTCCGTGCTTGCGGCAGATCTGTCCAACTGCCTACGGTCAGGCCGACCGCAATGGATTCCGCTTTTTTGGAGAAATCCGTCGTCTTGTCTCCAAATATTCGATATGCAGCGATACAGCTGCCGGAATTGTTCACTTCGTTCATCCTTTCTCCTTGGGTCTAATTTCCATCAGCGCGCCGAGTTCTCTTGCTCTTTCCGAGGAACGGTGTACTGCCTGCTTCACCGCGTTTGGAAAGCCCAGCTCATCCATCTTCTCCAATGCGGCTTGGGTTGTTCCATTCGGAGAGGTTACTTTCTTCCGCAGCACAGCGGGTTCTTCGCCTGTCTCCTGCACCATGCTTGCCGCACCGAGTACGGTCTGCACGGCTAACTTCTTAGCGGTCTCCAAGGAGAGTCCGCCTTCTACGGCAGCTTCTACTAGCTGCTCAATGAAGTAGTATACATACGCTGGTCCGCTTCCGGAGACTCCTGTGACGACCTCGAGCAGAGGCTCTTCCACGACTTCCGCAATACCGATCGCTTCGAAGATCGCCATCGTCATGCTGCGCTGATCTTCCGTTACTTGAGCAGAGAAGGAGATGCCTGTCGCACCTAGTCCGATGGTGCTGGACGTATTCGGCATCGTTCTAGCAATCGCGAGGTCGCTCTCCAAATATTGGAGCATGGACTGGATCGATAAACCGGCAATGACCGAGATGATCAGCTGAGGCTTGTGGACGCTCGCCTTAATTTGGCCGAGCGCTTCTTCGACATCCTTGGGCTTCATCGCCAGGAGCACAATGTCGGCATCGGCAATAAAACGTTCCTGCACCTTTTTATCCGAATGGATCTGTACGCCGTATGTGCGGCGCAGCTCCTGCAGCCGGTTCTGGTTATGCCTGTTGACAACGAATACATGGTCCGCGTGAGCGATCCCTTTGTCAATCACACCGCGAAGGATGGCTTCGGCCATTGCGCCTGCACCGACGAAGCATATTTTTTTGTTGGCTAAAATGGGCTTTGCCATAGATACACACCTGCCTTAGTCGCTAATGGTTACAAAATTCGAAGAACCGAAAGTCAATTAAGAGCGGATTTGACCGCTGCCATAAATGCAGTATTTGGTTGAAGTTAAGGCTGGTAATCCCATTGGCCCGCGGGCATGCAGCTTCTGTGTGCTGATACCGATTTCCGCACCGAATCCAAACTCGAATCCGTCCGTAAACCGTGTTGATGCGTTATGGTATACCGCGGCGGCATCAACTCGCTGCATAAAGCTGGATGCTTTTTGATTATTATTCGTTACAATACATTCCGAATGCATCGTTCCATATTTTTGAATATGATCGATCGCTTCGTCCAGCGAGTCTACAATTTTTACAGCTAAAATATAGTCGTTATATTCCGTGCTCCAATCCTCTTCCGTTGCAGGATTAATCCAAGAGACCATGTTTCTTGCCGTTTCATTGCCGCGCAGCTCCACGCCAGCGGCTTTGAACCGATCGGCTAACGCAGGGAAGTGCTGCTGAGCATAGTCCTTGTGAAGCAGAAGGGTTTCCATCGAATTACATACGGATGGGCGCTGTACCTTCGCATTGATTGCGATATCTACAGCCATTTCAGGATCGGCTTCACTGTCAATATAGGTATGGCAAATTCCAGCGCCTGTCTCAATAACGGGAACGGTGGCGTTATTGACGACATTTTGGATCAATCCCGCGCCGCCTCTCGGAATAATTACATCCAACAGTCCGTTCAGCTTGAGCATTTCATCGACAGAGGATCGGTTCGGATCGGAGATGAGCTGCAGCGCATTAGCAGGAATGGCAGTTTGCTCCAGTGCTTCGTGCAGCACTTCGACAATCTTTGAATTGGAATGAAGGGCGGAAGAGCCTCCACGCAGAACGACGGCGTTACCGGTTTTAAGACATAAGCCGGCTGCGTCGACGGTGACATTCGGTCTCGCTTCATAGATCATTCCGATGACCCCGATCGGTACACGCACCTTTTTCACCACTAGACCGTTCGGACGTTCAAACTGCTCCAGCTGATCCCCGACAGGGTCCGTTAATTCAGACACTTGACGGAGTCCGTCAGCCATCGCCGCAATTCGTTTTTCGTCTAAGGCGAGACGATCGAGCAGTGATTCGGAAAGACCGTTCTCTCTGCCGCGTCTTAAATCTTCCTGATTGGCTGCAATAATATCCTTCTGTCTGTGGATCAGATGATCCGCCATCTGAAGCAGAGCTTTGTTTTTCTGCTCCGTCGTCAGACTGCCGACCACTAGACTGGCTTGTTTCGCTAAACGGGATTTTTCAATGACTTCACTCATTGGGATAACCTCCTTCATGAAATAGGTCCATATCAGTAGTTTAAGCTAATGAAATCCATTCGTCACGGTGAATGACTTCGATTCGCTGTACGTCTAATCGGCGTTCGACCTCCATTGTGGAAAGTCGTGCAGCGGCTTTCAACTGCCATGCGGCATAATTTACGACACCACGTCCGATGATATCGCGGCCCTCGCCAATCACTTCGACGACATCTCCTGGATGAAACTCACCTTCGACTTCTACGACTCCCGCGGGAAGCAGACTTTTGCCCATCGTTAGAAGCGCCGCTTTTGCACCGTTGTCTACGATGATGCGTCCTTGCGGCTGTGAGTGAAATGCGAGCCATTGTTTTTTCATCGGCAGCGTGTGCAGTACCGTATCGAAATACGTGCCTTTTCCATTTCCCTCGGCAGCTTGAATAACATCTCCGCTTTGATCCGCTTTACCCACGAACACTTTGACACCGCCTCGCATGGCAATCCGTGCGGCTTCAATTTTGGAACGCATGCCTCCGGTACCGACGGAGCTGCCGGAACCGCCTGCAATGCGATACAGGTCCTCCGTAATTTCTGTGACCCGTTCAATTCGCTTCGCATCCGGATTCGTACGGGGATCGGCAGTGTATAAACCGTCGGTATCTGTAAAAATAAGCAGCTGCTCTGCCTTGACTAAATTGGCGACAAGTGCGGAAAGGGTATCATTGTCCCCAAATTTCAGTTCATCCACGGAGACGGTGTCGTTCTCATTAATGATAGGAACAACCTGGTGCTTGAGGAGCTCTTCAATGGTCATCGTGGCGTTATGAATTCTTTTTCGCTCGGAAAAATCCGAGCGGGTGAGCAGAATTTGCGCCGTGGTTATCCCCAAGCTGCTGAAAACTTCTTGGTAGGCCTGCATCAGCAGCGCTTGACCGACAGCAGCGGAAGCCTGCTTTTCATGAAGCACCTTGGGACGCTTCTCATAACCGATGCTTCGAAAGCCGGCCGCGACAGCTCCGGAGGTGACGAAAAGAAGCTGATGTTTCTTATCCTTAAGCCGTGCTAACTCACGGACAAAGTACCCGATCTTGTCCCTGTTCAGTCCCCCTTCCGGGGAAGTGAGCGAGCTGCTGCCGATTTTTACTACTATGCGGTGCGTTGTCACGATATCATCATCACTTTCTCGTTGGTAATCATGGATAGGCAGAAAGCAAAAAACACCTTCATCCTGTCTAAGGACGAAAGTGTTGTTCTCCGCGGTACCACCTTAGTTGTTGAACGCAGCGGACATACCGCTCCAATGACAAGCGTTCAACCTTCTCACATCCCTAATAACAGCAGGGCGGCTGTCCGATTCATCATCGGCCGTTCCAGGGTGGGTTCAAAAGGGGAGCTTCGGTAAATTTTTTCAGCCGGGAAATTTACTCTCTGAACGAATTCCGTCTTTTTACTGGCCCTATCCATACGTTTGAATATCCTTCATTTGATTGAAATCAGCATATCATGGAAGCCTTGTTTTGTAAAGAATCGGCAATTCATGCTTTAATAAATGGAGAGGCGTATGGTACAATAAGGCAAGGCTAAAATTAGTACCAGATACTAAATGTTCTGGATCAGCAGGAATCTAAATGATAAGGGAAGGGTTATATATGATCATTCAACCGAAAATTCGCGGCTTTATCTGCACGACGGCTCATCCTGATGGCTGTGCCAAGCATGTGCAGGAGCAAATTGATTATGTAAAGTCCCAAGGGAAAATCGAAGGACCGAAAAAAGTGCTTGTCATCGGTGCCTCTACAGGGTATGGATTGGCATCGCGCATCACGGCCACTTTCGGAGCAGGTGCTTCGACGATTGGAGTCTTCTTTGAAAAGCCGGCAGGCGGGCCGAGAACCGCGACAGCAGGATGGTACAATACGGCGGCATTCGAGAAAGCTGCGAAAGAAGCGGGCTATTATGCGAAAAGCTTGAATGGGGACGCATTCTCCGATGAAATGAAACAAAAAACGATTGAGCTGATTAAAAAGGATTTCGGGCAAGTGGATTTGGTCGTATACAGTTTGGCATCACCTCGCAGAACGCATCCGAAAACAGGCGAAGCTTTCAGCTCGGTATTGAAGCCAATCGGTTCCGCGTTCACGAACAAAACGGTTGACACCAATAACGGTACCGTATCTGCGGTGACGATTGAACCGGCTAACGAAGAGGAAATCCGCCAAACCGTTGCGGTCATGGGCGGCGAGGATTGGTCGATGTGGATCGATGCATTAAGTGAAGCAGGCGTGCTTGCTCAAGACGCAACGACGATCGCATATTCCTATATTGGACCGGCTCTGACTTATCCTGTTTATCGCGAAGGTACAATCGGAAGAGCGAAGGACGACTTAGAAGCAACGGCTCATCAGCTTGCAGATAAGCTGAAAGCGGGGGGCGGACGCGCTTATGTCTCTGTTAATAAAGCGCTCGTTACTCAATCCAGTGCAGCCATTCCTGTTGTTCCTTTGTACATCTCCCTATTGTATAAAGAGATGAAGGAGAGAAACTTGCACGAGGGCTGCATCGAGCAGATGTACCGTCTATTCTCTGAACGTCTATACACTGGGAGTGAGCCGGCTACCGATGAGAAAGGCCGCATTCGTGTGGACGATCTCGAAATGAAAGAGGAAGTGCAGGCTGCAGTTGAGATGCTGTGGGAGCAGGTAAATACAGACAACCTTCTGCAATTGTCCGATTTCGAAAGCTATCGCGCCGAATTTCTAAGATTGTTCGGTTTCGGTTTGGAAGGCGTAGACTACGATAAAGATGTCGATCCGAACGTACCGATTGAAGGCATTGAATCGTAATCATGTTTTGAAGCCCGTATGATGCGTCTGCGGGCTTTTTTTATTTTCGGTAAACACATCAATCATTGTTAGAATGGGCAAAGTATTGTAATCCGTCTCCTTACGAGAGAATGAGAATGTGGTAGAATAGATGGAAGCAGCCTGTTTAGGATCTTAAACGAGGAATTCCTCACCGTCCGTAGGAATGTTCATCATATGATGTAAGAACGGGAATAACGGGTGAGGATAAAGCAGGTATGCGCGGAAGGATCGGATTGACAAGGGGGTCTACTGGAGATGAAAAAGGAAAAGTACACCTGTCCTCCCAATTACAAAACATTTGGTTTAGCTGTGCAAGCCGTCGTGATCCTTGCCATGCAATCCAGCAGATGTCCTAGCAGTGAGATTGCGGATCAGGTCGGAACGGAAGTCACGATGTTAAGAAGGATTATGTCGAAGCTGTCCCAAGCCCAGCTTATTGAGGTGCGGGAAGGAAGGGATGGCGGCTATCAGCTGAAAGTGCCTCCAGAATCATTGACCTGTGCAGATATATATCAGGCGCTTCATCTGGAAGAGTCCGGCTGTGGAGCCATGCTTGAATCTGCGGGGAAATGTCAATTCGGAGAGCGGATCAAGCCGGTCTTATCGACGATTGTATCAAGCATCGATCACAGCATTCTTGCAGAATTACGGCGATATACGATTGCCGATGTGATTCAACGTATAGAAAGCTGAGGAGAAGTTGACAATGGCAACGTTCTCCAGTATACTGTGTGTAAATCAACACAGTTAAACGTTTATATGCTTAACTGTGCAAATTTGTACACATATTATAAATAAACGGCATTTTTAGCCGAAAACGGTGGAGGGAATTCCAATGGAGAAAGTACAAGATCGTTTGTCCAATTTGATGGAAGTGATTCAAAGCAGGCGCTCGGTGCGTCATTACGATCCTACTGCAAAAATATCAAAAGAAGAGCTGCTGGAAATATTAAAGGAAGCAACGCTCGCTCCATCCAGCTCTAATTTACAGCCATGGCGGTTCCTCGTCATTGATGATCAGGCACAAAAGGAAAAGCTGCTTCCGATTGCCAATCATCAACAGCAGGTCGTTGATTCTTCAGCTGTGATCGCCGTACTCGGAGATTTGCAAAGCTATGAAAATGCAGAGAAAATTTACGGCTCACAGGTTGAAGCAGGATTTATGACGGAAGAAATAAAAGAAGTTCTTCTGCGCAATTCGAACAATTTGTATCCGAATTTGGATGAAGCAACACGAGCAAAAATTGCCTATATCGATGGCGGGCTTGTATCGATGCAGCTGATGCTGGTAGCAAAAGCAAGAGGATACGATACGGTCCCAATGGGAGGGTATAATGCAGCTCAATTTATTGAGGCGTTCCATGTGCCTGAACGTTTTTTTCCCGTTATGCTGATCGCCGTTGGAAAGGCATCGAAGCCGGGCAACCGTACGACCAGACTGCCGATCGAAGACGTGACTTTTTGGAACGATATGAAGTAAACAAGAACGTCTCCGAGCTCGGAAATTATAATAAAGTAAACGATAAAAAGGGGCTGTCCCATAAGTAATGTCGTACAGTCATCGTCGAACTTCTTCGCTGTTCGGACTCGTATCTGATTCCGGTTGCTGCCTACGATGGATGCTTTAAATCATCACCTAAGGTTACCATCCACATTCAAAGGCAAACGCTAGCGCTCCTCCGCCAGATGCGAGACCCTTTGCTCAGATGTCGAACTTGGCCTTACGACATAAACTAAAAGGGGACGCCCCTTTTTTCGAACGTTAACAGCTATCACAGTAGACTAAAAGGATGGATACAACGATTTAAAGGTGTTGCAATCAAGTATTTAAATAATTATCTTACCTGGTTTCAAGTATTAGAAACTATCCATCACCAAAGAAATGACGTTAATGAATCTAATACCAAATATAGAAACATATAATACGCTTAGGTCATCAAATATGGTTTATCCAAGAAGGGTTAACGCACTTTTGGTGGAAGTTTTATATTAAGGGATTGGTGGATTTTAAATGAATAAGGAAGGATTTAAATTAGAGATAAAAGCAGCAGAAGAGTCACAGTTAGATCTACTTGTGTCTCAGTTTTCTCCCGATAACCCCCCAAAATAGAAACACAAAAAACCGTTTCTAGGTTAAATGAAAGCACCACACCTAAAGTGGGCGAAAATAAAAGAAACAGAGGAAAACCAGGGCTAGTATGATCCCGGTTCCACCTGTTTTTAATCTTCTCTAAGAAAATAATCTAATCGAACCGTCCGAAAGTTAATGAATCATGGACTTTTGAGACAGTCCCGTTAGCATATTAAAAAAGATGTAATTGTTCAATGCGGCGGACGGCTTCACGGAGGCGGTCTTCTTCCGATAGCAATCCGACACGCACATAGCCTTCTCCGTGTGTGCCGAAGCCGATACCCGGTGCAACGGCTACTTTGGCCTCAGAGAGCAGCTTATCGGCGAGGGACTCTGAGGTGTAGCCTTCAGGCACTTTCAGCCAGGCGAAAAACGAACCCGCAGGCTTCGGATTGCGCCAGCCGATCCGGTCCAACTCTTCGAATAAAGCGTTTCTGCGAGATTCGTAGACAGCTACGAGTTCTGCAACACAGTCCTGCGAGGCGGTCAGTGCCGTGGCCGCTGCCTTCTGTACAGCCCCGAACAGACTGACATACACATGATCCTGCATCAAATTGATGGTTCGAATGATCTCAGGATGTCCGATGGCAAAGCCGACTCTCCAGCCCGCCATGTTGTAGGTTTTGGACAAGGTGTAGATTTCAATCCCGACTTGTTTTGCCCCTTCGGCCTGCAGAAAACTGACCGGTCTCCTCCCATCAAACCCAATCGCGCCATACGCAAAATCACTGACGACTACGACCTGATGCTCAGCTGCCCATCGAACCGTCTTTTCATAAAATTCCAAATCGGCCGATGCACCTGTAGGGTTGTTCGGATAGTTGATGAACATGAGCTTGGCTTTGTCTGCCTGCGTCTTGCTGATCGCGGAGTAATCGGGGAGGAAGCCGTTCCTTTCAAGCAGCGGCATCATGGCCATCTCCGCACCTGACAATGCAACGCCAGACCAGTAATCAGGATAGCCCGGATCGGGAACGAGACAGACATCTCCAGGATTGAGCAGGCATTGACTGATTTCCACTAAACCGGTTTTGCCCCCGAATAATATGGCCACCTCGGTTTCCGGGTCAAGCGCTACACCATAGTCCTCCGCATATCGCTGGGCTACCGCTTCTTTCAGAAAAGCGTATCCGCTGAACGGTGAATATTTATGAAATTGAGGATTCTCAGCAGCGCGCTGAACCTCTTGTACGATATGGGAGGGTGTCGGTCGATCGGGATTGCCTTGTCCTAAATTAATGACATCGTGACCGGCTTGAACTTCGCGGTTCACTTTTTGCACTAACGTAGCGAAAAATTGAGTTGGCAGCTTCTGCATGCGCATGGCTGGCTCAATGGGAAAAGATCGATTGGAAAACGTCATTTTTTTCATCACTCCGGCCTTGAATTGTTAAGGGTACCGCTAATGTATCATGTTTTGAAAGACATGTATAGTTTGCGTTTACATCCTAAAGCTCCATAAGGCATAATGAACATAAATGCCTCCTCAGTGAAGATTATAAGGTTAGCTTTATCATGATGAATAGCATGCAGAGAACGAAGTGCCGGAAGGCCGTGTTGAAGTAAGTTTCAGCACGATTCTTAACGAGAGGGAAAATTATACAACAAAGTCTGGAGTGAAGAACGACTATGGGACAAACGCTGAATATCGCTTTAGTGCAGTACGACGTACAAATTGGAGAACCGGACGTCAATTACGATAGATTGCTGGATTGGATGAATTTGGCGGTGAAAGCGCCGGTGAAGCCAGATGTGCTGGTCATGCCTGAAATGTGGAATACAGGCTATGCCTTGAATCGAATTTCCGAATTGGCAGATGAAGAAGGGATACGGACGCGCAATATTATTTCCGCTTTTTGCAGAAAGCACGGCGTGCATGTGATTGCGGGCTCGATCGCCGAAACGAAGGGCGAGAACGTGTACAATACGATTTACGCCTTTGATCGTGAAGGGAACATCGTATCGGATTATTCGAAAATCCATTTGTTCCGGTTGATGGACGAAGAGAAGCATTTATGCGCGGGGAACAAGCTCGGGCAGCTGCAGCTGGAAGAGATTCCAGCAGGCATGATGATTTGCTATGACATCCGTTTTCCTGAACTCGCACGCAAGCTCGCTCTTGACGGTGCGAAAGTCCTGTTCGTTCCTGCGGAATGGCCGAACCCGCGCCTTGAGCATTGGAGAACATTGCTGAGAGCCCGAGCGATTGAAAACCAGATGTATGTCGTGGCATGCAATCGGACAGGCATCAGCGGACAGACGGAGTTTTTCGGACATTCGATGGTGATAGACCCTTGGGGTGCAGTGCTGGCGGAAGCAGACGATCAAGAGCAGGTCATACATGTTCAGATTGATTTGTCCAAGGTGGATGAAGTACGCCGCACCATTCCGATTTTCGAAGACCGCAGGCCATCTCTGTATTAGATTGTAATGGAAGATGGATCAGTGCCGCAGCTGACTTACCGAGTTTTTTAGCACTGTTTTTAATGTAGAAATGAACATCTCTGCTGCCTTGGACACGTAACGCCCCTTTCGGTGAGCGACCACGATCGTGCGATAAGGTCTGCCTTCCAGCGTCACAAATTGGGGGACGAAATGCGACCTTTGTGTTCTTGCGATCATCTCCGGTACGAAGGCGATGCCCATTCCGGCGGCGACAAGGCTTTGCACCGTCTCGATATTACTACTTTCAAATACGATTTGCGGTGTAAAGCCGTACGAGGCGCAAAGATCGAATGTAATTTGCCGGAAGCCCTGTCCTTTTTTGAGCGCAATAAAAGGCTCGTTCTGCAGTTCCGAAAAAGGGACGGGCTCCTCGAACGGTGCATATTTGTCTAGCAGCGGATGATTTTGCGGCAGTGCGAGCCATACTTCTTCCTGAATCAGCTCCTCATATGCCAGCGATGAGTCCTGCAGCGGAAGAGTCAGCAGAGTCACATCGGTTTTGCCCTGCGCGGACAATATTTCCAGTTGATTTGAGGTTTCTTCCACGAGAGCGACTTCGATTTCCGGGAAGCGCTGCTTAAAGGCAGGCAGGACGATTGGCAGGATATGCGACCCCGTAATCGGCAGGCTGCCGACGACCAGCTTGCCCCGTTTCATCTGGGACATATCTTCCATTTCCTTCGTCAGCTGTTCCGTTAAATCGAGGATATGCTGCGCTTTCTCCACGAAGACTTCTCCTGCATGGGTCAATTCGACGGCGTTGGTGCTTCGCTTGAACAGCAGTACGCCGAGTTCCTTTTCCAGCTTAGACAGCTGCTGGCTTAGAGAGGGCTGGGCGATATGCAGCTTTTCCGCAGCCCTGGAGAAATTTTTTTCAGCAGCGATTTGGATGACATATCGAAGCTGTCGGTATTCCACTGGACACGACTCCTTTATCGAAAAGTTTATAATTATTATCTATCAAGCTTATAGATATTATATCTTGGAACAATGATCAAAGACATGTTACTATATTTCTATAATAAAAAGCTAGAAACGAGTATGAGGTGACGAAAATGTCCAATAAAAAGACACTGTACGAAAAAATTTGGGAACAGCATGCAATCGTTGAAGAACCGGGCAAACCAAGCGTGCTTTACATCGATTTGCATTTGGTTCATGAAGTTACATCTCCGCAAGCTTTTGAAGGGCTTCGTTTGGCAGGCCGTAAGGTGCGCCGTCCGGACTTGACTTATGCAACGATGGATCACAACGTACCGACAAGAGACCGTTTTAATATCTCTGATCCAATCTCCAAGCAGCAGATCGATACGCTCACGAACAACTGTAAGGAATTCGGCGTGAAGCTGTTTGATTTGAACACGATTGATCAAGGGGTCGTACACGTTATGGGTCCTGAACTGGGACTTACACATCCAGGCAAGACGATCGTCTGCGGTGACAGCCATACGTCTACACACGGCGCCTTCGGTGCTTTGGCGTTCGGTATCGGAACCAGTGAAGTGGAACACGTGCTCGCTACACAATGTCTGCAGCAGTCCAAATCGAAAACGATGGAAGTGCGTGTGAATGGTGAATTGAAGCCAGGACTCACTGCGAAGGATATCATTCTTGGCATCATTGGAAAATATGGTACGGACTTTGCAACAGGTTATGTTATTGAATATACCGGTGAAGCGATCCGCAAGCTTTCGATGGAAGAGCGCATGACAGTCTGCAACATGTCCATTGAAGCAGGCGCGCGCGCGGGCTTGATTGCTCCGGATGAAACGACGTTCGAATATCTTCGTGGAAGAGAATACGCACCGAAAGGTGAAGCTTTCGATCGTGCGGTTGAGCAGTGGAAAAACCTGTGCACCGATGAAGGTGCAGAGTACGATACCGTTGTTGAATTTGATGCAGGTTCGCTCGTACCGCAAGTGACCTGGGGAACAAGCCCTGGTATGGGTACGAATATCGACAGTACGGTTCCGGCTCCTCAAGATTTCAAAACGGATAACGAGCGCAAAGCTGCTGAAAAAGCAATAGAGTATATGGGTCTTAAGCCAGGAACTCCGATGTCCGATATTCCGGTTGATGTCGTATTTATCGGTTCCTGCACGAACGGACGGATTGAAGACCTGCGTGCTGCTGCGAAAGTAGCTAAGGGTTACAAAGTTTCAAGCAATGTGAAGGCGATGGTCGTTCCAGGCTCCGGACGCGTAAAAATTCAAGCTGAAAAAGAAGGCTTGGACAAAATCTTTACGGATGCAGGCTTCGAGTGGCGTGAAGCAGGATGCTCGATGTGCTTGGCTATGAACCCGGACTACTTGAATCCAGGTGAGCGCTGCGCTTCGACTTCCAACCGGAACTTCGAAGGAAGACAAGGAAGAGACGGAAGAACACATCTGGTGTCTCCTGCGATGGCTGCGGCTGCTGCGATTAAAGGACATTTCTACGATGTTCGCAAATGGGAATTTAAATAAGATTCATAGACTTTTACTTTGATACATGACAGTGCGTTTCTACTGGCTGTCAAGCAAAGAAGTTTTTGAGAGGAGATCAGAACAATGGAAGCTTTTACTCAGCATAAAGGTATTGTCGCTCCGGTTGACCGCGTGAACGTCGACACGGATGCGATTATCCCAAAACAATTTTTGAAACGAATTGAAAGAACGGGTTTCGGACAATTTTTGTTCTATGAATGGAGATATACACAGGACGGGAAAGTCATTCCTGAATTCTCTTTGAACCAGAAGCGTTATGAAGGATCGTCGGTCTTAATTTCGAGAGCGAACTTCGGCTGCGGCTCCTCCCGTGAGCATGCGCCTTGGGCGATTCTGGACTATGGATTTAAAGTGGTGATCGCGCCTTCGTTCGCGGATATTTTCTACAACAACTGCTTCAAGAACGGAATTCTTCCGATCAAATTGTCGGAGGAGCAAGTGGAAGAGCTGTTCCAAAGAACGGACAAATACGAAGGCTATCAGCTGAGCGTTGATCTAGAAGCGAAAACGATCCAAGACGATCACGGTCTTGAAATCAGCTTTGACCTGGATGAGCACCGCCGCCAATTCTTGCTTCAAGGTTTGGACGATATCGGATTGACTCTCCAGCACGAAGATAAAATTAAAGCCTACGAAACGGCTAACGCTGAGCGGATCGCATACCAGGCGTAGACTCTACTAAAAAAAGCTTCCTTTCGAGAGCTCCTAAGAGCTTCGAGAGGAAGCTTTTTTGGCTCAATTATCCCATAATTTCAATTGTTCCTTTGACCAATGTCCCATGTGTTCTCCCAACCTTTCTATTACTTCCATTTTAATGGGTTTAGGAGTTTACACAATTTATTTTACAGACCCTCATATTATGTTTTCACAACAAGGGGCAGATGTAAATTGATTCAAAAATACGCTTGTCTCATGATTTTATTGCTACTAGTCAGCTGTTCGCAGGAAAAAAATACGGATAATAAATTACATGAGTCGTATGTTTTCGATAAGGAAAAGACCTATATTGCGCTGTATGAGGATGCGAACACTAGTGTATTTACGATTCAATATCAGCTTACGAACGTATCCAAAGAGGATTTACTTTCGTCTTACATCTTGTTCAATTTCCATGATGACATTCTAGAAGTGTTGTTGTTGAATCATGAAAGCTATTCTCCTTACAAACGATTGGGCGGCGCGGAAAATATCGTTTCATTAAAATCAGGAGAAACAACGCAGGGATCGGTAAGTTTAGAAGTTAAGGTGGATGTGGGGATAGAACTCGATGAGCTGAAGGAGACGATAGAAGATTCCGATTCGGTACAAATTCAACTGTTAGATACTGAAAGTGACAATGTATTAGCAAGTCTCTGGATACATCGCTTTCAGGCTATCAGCGAATAAAGGATGTGCAATAACTTTCTGTTATTACGAATTGATTAGTAAATAACAACTATCAAACTCGCTCTGCCGATACATTGTATCCGTCAGAGCATTTTCTATTTCCCCCTTGGTGCAACTTTCCTAGTCATTTATCGTCTATTTTTTGTAGAAACAACTACATATAGAGGGAAATAGTGCCGATTTTTTTGTCGACCAGTGTTACCTTCATTTGGTAGAATAGGAGGAGGGAGTTCAGAGCATATATTGAGAGTTTCATAGATTCCCTGGAGCATAAGCAAATTGACAGGACAGATCTGAGGTGAAATATGAAAAAAACGTGTGGATGGCTGGTGCTTCTTTCACTTCTTTGGCTGATTTTGCCCAGGGCTGCTGCCGCCGATGAGGATGCAGCCGTATCTTTATATGTGAATGGCAGGCAGGCTTCCGTTTCGGACACGCCTCAAATTATACATAAGGTACCCTATCTGAGTTCACGCGATATTGAAGCAAACATCGGTGCTGAGGTTGAAATCGATGCTTCCTCTTCTCAAATCGTACTGAAAAAATCCGGGAACACCTCGATCTTATCCACCGCCGCTGATGCGGGCAGTGGACCGCAAGAAGCAGTTCCTTTCAAGGACGGAGAAAGGTGGTTCATTCCCCTTGCCGCGTTAGAAGATGACTTCGACATGAAGGTGCTTTGGGATCCATTAACCTCGAGCATTTTCGTTTACTTATCCGAAGGTGTAAGTTACGAAAATAGCGGCACGGCCATTCCAGATGTGCCTTCTGTAGAGGATACTGCACCGAATCCGGATTCTAGTCAAGAGGTTATCGTGGAACCGAATCCAACCGAACCATCGGTTGAGGATACGCAGGATCATCCAGACTCAATAACGGATGTCCCGGTCATACCGTCGGACGGCCAGACGGTTATTGCTGGCTTCTCATTTGCAGAAGACGTTCTATCTATACAAACGAATGGCTACGCTATGGTGGAGCATTTTGCACTTTCGGATCCTGCACGAATTGTGGTCGATATCAGTCACGCTGTTTTATCGCCCGATTTGACCTCAGGACAGAGCGGCGGGACAATCGCTTCTACTCATGCGGCCATATCGCAGATCCGCTACTCTCAAACCGGCGATGCGGTTCGTCTCGTGCTGGATATGAACCAAAGGTCAGCATACAGCTTGCAAACGGATGCGAATAAAATTGATATCTCGTTTCAAGCAGAGAGCTATGTTGTCGTGATCGATCCAGGACACGGAGGCAAAGACCCGGGAGCTCCGAGTATGAGCGGCAAGTCAGAGAAGGATTTCAATTTAAGCACAGCAACACATATAGCTCAGGCGCTCGCCGAAATCCCCGGTGTAGTAGTCCACTTGACCCGATCAACGGATGACTTTATCGAACTCGCTGAACGAGGGGAAATCGCCAATCGATTGAATGCAGATCTTTTTATTTCTGTACATGGAAACACCGTGGACAAGCCCGTCTCCGGGATTGAAACGTATTATTGGCATAGGGAAAGCTTCGATGTTGCCTCGTTGATTCATCAAAAGATCGTCAATGCATCCGGTTTGAACGATCGCAATGTGCGGAGGAATGACTGGAAGGTGCTTACAACCGCCCAAATGCCAGGCGTCCTGTTGGAACTGGGATATTTATCCAGCAGTGTGGATGAACCGGTGATGTGGACAGAGGAATATCAGCAGAGCATTGCAGATGCAGTGGCTGAAACCGTGAAGGAATATTTCCAAATAGAAACTTAGGACTCATAAGCATGATGAATAATATGGAGGAATGATCATGGGGAAACAAAAGCATAGCGTATTCATTTGGCTTTTAGTTGCAGCGTTGGTGCTTCCGCTTGCGGGTCTGCAAGGGAAGACGGCTTCGGCTGCGGGAGAAGGTGTTATCACCAGCTTCAGTGACGTATCACAGACACATTGGGCATCAAAATTTATAACAAAGCTGGCTTTACAGGAAATTATACAGGGCAGCGAAGGCAAATTCTCACCAGATAACGATGTCACTCAGCAGGAAGCCATCATCATGGTCGTTCGTTTCATGGGATGGGGAGACGAGCAGCCGCAGGGCGAAGTCATTCTCGGACCTCTTGCAGCAAGTGATTGGGCAAAAAACTATGTGTATACTGCTCTGAAGCATCAGCTGATCAATATGAATGAGGAGCAGGCTTTGCTTGATGAAGATGAGAATTGGGGAGAAAAGCCGGCCAGCCGTGAATGGATCTCTCGCTTGCTGATTCGTGCGCTCGGAGAGCAATCTGCGGGAGCGGATGCTTCACTGAGCAACTTCTCCGATGCGAACACGGTATCGGCATGGGCGCTAGATTATGTCAAGGCTGCCGTTCAGCTGGGTCTACTCAACGGGATCGATGGTAAGATTGCCCCTAAGGTTACAGTATCCCGTGCGCAGATGGCGACGTTCTTAAGCCAAGCCGAGAAATACTTGGATGCATATCAGCCTGTTGTATCTGTAGGCCGTGTGGCATCGATCAGCGAGAATGCAATCAGCATTACACCTGAAAATTCGGACGTAGAACCATATACCATTTCGTCTGCGGCTAAAGTATTTCGTGCGGATCAAAATGTCGGTCAAATCCGCTTGAGCGAAATTGAACAGTTCGATTTAGTTTACATCATTCACCATGGCGGCCAAGCTTATTACATTGAGCTGATGGAAGAAGCAGAGCTGACGACAACCGAAGGAACACTGGCGGAGCTGTATTTGGCGGATGGGATCATTTCATTGAACGTGAATGGAACACCACAAATATTTTCACTGTCTTCTTCAACCTCGATAACGGATATGAACGGAAACGGCATGCAGCTGAGTGAATTGAAGCTGAACAGTAAAATTGCCGTCAGTCAAGATCCATACCAGAACGATAACAAAGTCGTGCTGATTCAAGTCTTGGAAGTACCTGTGAATAAGGTTTCTGATGCCAAATGGGTAAAACAGGAGAATGGACAAGTCACAGTATTTGATACCGTATCCGGCAAAGAAGAAAGCTATGCCGTGGCGGAAAGCACGCAATACGTATACGGTACAAGGGCCATTGAGGCGTCTCAGCTTCAGAAGGACGATGTGATCCGTTATGAAGTAACGAACAGTGTGGTCACGAAGGTCGAACTGATCACACCGGTTACACCGCTGCTAGAGACGAAGGAAGGAACGTTTGTAAGTGCCAATTATGATGATTACTTAAAAACATACATCGTGAATATGCGATTGCAGGATAATTCATTAAAAGCGTATTACGTGACGAAAGATGTCAAGGTTACCTTAAGTGGAATGACTTCTGCGTCGATGAACGATTTGGTTAGTCAAGATCAAGTTCGTATCGGCCTGAATCAAAATGAAGAAATCGTCAGCATCGAAGTATTGAACCGCAGCGTTGAATATAAATATCAATATACTGTACGGTACTATGATCAGAAGAATAACCGTTTATTGGTTGATGAATACAATGAAACGCTGTTGATTAGTGAGGATACAAAGCTGACAGCCTTTGGAACGAATGTATCATTCAGCGATGCAGCAACGTACTTAACGCCGGATAAAAAAGTCGACCTCGTATTTACAGGAAATCGCTTGATCCAAATCAATATTTCCAACAAATATACGGGTTCGATCAATAAAATAGACACGGTGGGTAAAGAAATTACAATCGCGACGAAAGACGGCCGTACGATGAGCTTTAACTGGGATGCGTATTTAGTTGTGAGCATTGTCGATTCGACGAGTTCGTCCGTTCATAATTTGAAAATCGGTGACGAGGTCATTATCGCGCTGGATAACAACAACAAATTCATCAACCAAGTTGAAGTGAAGAGAGAGAAAGTGTTCACTGTGACCGAAGTCAACGTGTCGGGCAATCGCCTGAAGCTGAAGGATGCAGCGGGCAAAACGCAGGATCTGTACTTGTCCTCTACGGTTGCACTGACGAATGAGTCCGGTACGGCCGTGACATTGTCCAGCATCGCTGCCGGGGATCGTCTGATCGGAATGTATACAGGCTACACCTTAACGGAGCTGCGTAAGGCGAGAATTAGTAATGGATCAATTACACAGGTGAATACAGATGCGAAGAGCGTCGTGCTCAAGGATTACAGCGGAACAGAAAGCACGGTAACGCTGTCTTCGGTCAGCGGTCTTACAGTCGGCGATCGTATTGAAGTCGCTAAAGATAATACGGGGCTTATCCTTGTCACGGAGTTGACAGCAGAAGAGAAAACGTTCTGGAAATATGATTACGCTGCGGATGTATTATATGTGAAGAAGAAAGATGTGAACGATACGAATTACACGTATAATGCCAGCGACGATGTCGTGTTTACATCCGGCGGGGTCAGCGTAGGTGCGACTGCGTTTAAGGATGGAGATAAAATCAAGCTGTATTTCCAAAACGGCGTTCTAGTAGAAGTGGCAAAATTATAAACATTCATCCAAAAACCTCTCTCAATCTCGTATTTGAGAGAGGTTTTTTATTGCAATTTGCTCGTTTCTCCGATAAACTGTATGACGATTCAAAGGATAGCCTTCCGAAAACGAGGTGTGATGAGCATGCTGAACCAAACACAGATTAATGAAGTAATGGACCGAATCGCCGCGATGTTCCCGGATGCCCATTGCGAGCTGAATCATGCGAATCCGTTGGAGCTGACGATCGCTGTCGTTCTCTCTGCGCAATGTACCGATCAAAAGGTGAATCAGGTCACGGCTAAGTTATTTCAAAAATATAAATCGCCTCAGGATTACATTTCGGTTCCTTTGTCCGAACTCGAACAAGATATTCGCAGCATAGGTTTATATCGGAGCAAAGCCAAAAATATTCAGCAGCTGTGCCGTATATTGATTGATCAATATGATGGAGAAGTTCCCAGAGAGCACGAAAAGCTCGTGGAGCTTCCAGGTGTCGGCCGAAAGACAGCCAATGTGGTCATCTCCAACGCCTTTGGTGTACCAGCCTTCGCAGTCGATACACATGTGGAGCGGGTATCCAAAAGATTAGGGATGGCGAATTGGAAAGACACGGTGCTGGAGGTCGAGAAGAAGCTGATGCGCAGAATTCCCCGTGAGGAATGGACGATCAGCCACCATCGCCTCATCTTCTTTGGACGCTATCATTGCAAGGCGCAAAATCCGAATTGTTCGGAATGTCCGGTACTTGAATTTTGCCGAGAAGGAAAAAAACGCATGAAAAAGCTGGAAATGGTCAACACTAAGAAAATAAGATAAGTCAGCCGTAAAAGGATGGGATGAGATGAAATGCATATCTGTATACACAAAGGATTTCGGCGCATTCTCCGATGTGCTTGAAGAAATCATGACCACCTCGTTTCAAGAGGATGAGGAAAAAGAAATCGAAGGCATTACCGTCAGTGAATCCGGCTTCGTGCCAGAAAATTATATCGAGCGCATGAAAGCAAAGCCCGAAGTCGTCGTGATGAAATGGAAAGATAAAAATGTGACCATTTTACAGCACGGAGATGTTTTTGAAATACTCTTACCGACAGAGGAAAGTGTGGTAAACTAATAACCGGAGCCCGTGATGCAGCAGCTGCAACTGCACTGCATTCATAGATGGGCGCCGGTTTTTTTCTTTGATTTGATATGAGCATCGTGGTGATCTGCGAAATCAGAACGCCATGATAGTGGGTTCATAGAATTAATATCATGATCTGGATACAAGGGAGTAGAAGCCGAGGATGTCACAGCCTATGTCTGTCGCAGTAAGAAATGAGTTAGAAGGTTCCTTAAAGGGGCTTGCCGAGCATTTGGAACAGCAGCAAGATGTAGAGCAAGCCGATAAAGTAAAGGATTTGCTTGAGCGCAGCACGACGGAAGAGTTGTTTATCGCGATGTGCGGCCATTTTTCAGCCGGCAAATCAACGCTGATCAATACATTGGCAGGAGAACCGCTGCTGCCGTCAAGTCCGATTCCGACGAGTGCGAATCTTGTGGTGATCCGGTATGGCGAACGAGGAGCGACGATTCGATATCGGAATGGGAAGCAGGCATCCGTATCGATGGACGAGTTGGAACAGTACTGCAAGAACGGGGAGGATATTGAACAGGTGCTGATTACGGCGCCTTCACCGTTATTGAGAAACGGACTTTGTCTGTTAGATACGCCGGGAGTAGATTCAACAGATCCCGCGCATGCGCAATCGACGCAGTCGGCGATCCATCTGGCGGACGTGGTCCTGTTCGTTACCGATTACAATCATGTCCAATCCGAACAAAATTTTATGTTTTTAAAGCAGTTAAGCGACTGGGAGAAACCGTGCGTTGTCGTAGTAAACCAAGTGGATAAGCACCGTGAAGAAGAGCTGGCTTTCACAGCATTTCAGCGGGAAGTAAACCAATCGCTTGAGCAATGGGAGCTTCATCCGGCCGGTGTCCTGTACGTTTCAGCCAAAAATGAAAACGCTCCACATAACGAATGGCATTCGCTGCTGAAGCTTCTGCAGCAGTGCGCACAGCAAGTAGAGCAGCTTCGCCTGCACACATTGACTCGTTCCGTTCGGGGGATCATCCGGCAGCACATGCAGGAGATGCAGCGCCGAACCGAACAACGCAAGCAGGAGCTGAGCCTTGATGCAGAGACGATAGAGCAGTGGCTGCAGCGTAAAGACGAACTCGAACAAGAGCTTCATGATATAGAGCAGTCCCAAAGCAGCTGGCTTCGAGATAGGCAGGAGGAAATGACGAAGTTGCTCGGGAATGCCAATATTATTCCTGCCGTGACAAGAGACCGCATGCACGCCGTCATTGAAAGCAGACAGACGAATTTTAAAGCAGGATGGCTGTTTGCGGGCGCAAAAACGGAAAAAGAACGAGAAAATCGATTGAACGCGTTGTTTAACGATTTCAGTGAACAAATTCGGGTTCATCTGGATAAACATGTACAGGATACGCTGAACCGATGGATGGAAGAAGCGGGTTGGAACGATCAGGAATGGAAAGAAGCGCTTCAAGCTGTAAGCTTTCCACTGACGCCGGAGTGGCTGGTCCAGCAAATTCAGCCGGGGGCGCTGGCGACGGGTGAATATACCATGACGTACGCCAACAGCGTTTCGGATAAAGTGAAGCAGCATGTGAGAAGAGAAGTGTTTCAATTATTGGATCGAATGGGCAAGAGGCACACCGAAGAAGCGGAACCTGTTAAGAAGGAACTTCTTCATGCGCTGGAGGAAGCGCGTTCGCAGCTTCAGGCGAAGGAGCAATCCGACCGATGGGATCGAGAGCTTCGGGAGGAAGAAGCTCGGCTGTATCAGGCATGGCCGCTTCCAGGCGAATCGGTGGAGCATCTTATGACAAGCTGGCTGAATGAGGAAAGAAAGAGCATAAAGGCGAATGATCGAGCAGAGGGAGAGCAAGTACCATCTGCTGCAAGCGAGTCGAACGGTTCTTCATCTCAAGCTAGGTCATCGATTGGAACGGCATCATCCGAGACCATTCCGTCTTTCAAGTCTGACATACTGCAGGTAAAAGATCGCGGCAACTCTGCCATCGCGCAGCGGATGCTGAAAGCGGCGAAGCGTCTGGGATCATTTCCAGGCTTTGAGCCGAAACGGAAGCATCTGCAGGAGAAAGCTATTCGCATGCAAAACCGTCAGTTTACGGTTGCACTGTTCGGTGCATTCAGCGCCGGCAAATCTTCCTTCATTAATGCTCTGCTGGGAGAACCGCTGCTGCCGGTCTCTCCTGCACCGACGACAGCTGCGGTGAACCGTGTGATGATGCCGCCGGAAGAGGCGGGGCATAAACAAGCTAGAGTGGTTTTCAAGTCGTCTCAGCAAATCGAAGAGGAGCTTCTTCGGTCGCTGACTCTGCTGGGGGAGAATGCTTCCGGAACTGAAGAGGCATTGCGCATCATTCGGTCGTTGGAGCTGACGGATATTCCGCCGAAGGCGAAAATGAACTATTCTTTCCTGCGTGCTGCCGAGAAGGGCTGGAACGAACAAAGTGTTTATCTAGGACAGGAACGATTGGTCGATTATGATCAGTACATTCAATATGCGGCTACGGAGAGCTATTCCTGTTTCGTTGATTACATTGAGCTGTATTACGAAAGCCCTTTGACAAAGGCAGGTCTGGTATTGGTCGATACACCGGGGGCGGATTCCATTAACGCCCGTCACACTGGCGTAGCCTATCATTATTTGAAAAATGCGGATGCCGTTATTTTTGTTACGTATTATAACCATGCGTTTTCACTGGCAGATCGTGATTTTCTGAAGCAGATGAGCCAGGTGAAGAGCCGGGATGAATTGAATCATTTATTTTTTGTGCTGAACGCTGCGGATTTGGCCGGTGATGAAGAGGAACTGCAGCAAGTACAAGATTACGTTCGAAATCAACTGCAGAGCAGCGAGATTGTCTCGCCTAGATTGTTTCCGGTATCGAGCAGAATGGCCGTGCAAGGAAAGGTAGAGACGTCTTCGGAGCTTTACAATGCATCGGGATTGGAAGCTTTCGAAGCTTCGTTTTACCGATTTGTATTCGAGGATTTAGCCGCTCTGGCAGTGGAGTCAGGAAGAAAAGAACTGAAGGAACTGACTGAAAGTTTGAATGTTTTCGCAGCGGAGGCTCAAGGTGACCGCCATCAAAGGCTGGAAGAACTGAAGAAGCTGAAAGAGAGGACCGAGCTTCTTAAACAGAAGACAGCCGAATGGTCTGACACATTCTCCAGGGATAGTATCGACAATGAGCTTGGCGAGCTGATGTATTATATTCGCCAGCGCTGTATGTACCGTTATCATGAGAGATTTGCGGCGAGCTTCAATCCTGCTGTGCTAAATCAGCAGACGAAGGACAATCGGCAGATGCTTTGGATTTGCTGGCAGGACCTGCTCCAAGAGCTTTCTACTTATTTCACCCGAGAAATGCAGACATTAGGATCAAGGATGGAGCGTTTCTTAACAGATCTTGCACAGAAAGAAACAAACAAGCTGTTGGCGGTATTAGACCCCGGTTCACGCAAGCTCGCCGAGCGGGAACACGTTGCAGTGGAATTACAGGTATTCGAGCAGGTCATCGAACTGAGGGATGAATCCGTCGATCCAAAGAAGCTGGTGTCATATTATAAAAATCCGAAATCTTTCTTCGAAGGCACCGGAAGGGATGAGATGAAGACACAGCTTGAGCCCGCTGTATCCGCCTTGCTTGAGCAGCATGGATCCGAATGGGAGACCGTTTTGGCAGAGAAATATCAAGAAAAACTCATTCAAGCGGTGGAAAGTGCAGCGAATGAAACGGTATCATCGCTGCAGCATTACAGCAGCGGACTAGAACATACGTTTGCGCAAGATGGGATGCTGCCACAAATTTTACGATTTATCGAAGAAATAGAGGAATGGCTGGAAGTTTAACATTAAGATTAAGGATTTATATCCATGTTTGGATGTAATCCTTTTTTTTTGCATTATTTTTCGCTTTTTGCGGGAATTATCCTTGTTTTTTGAATTGAAGGTTAGTATTGATGGTGCTAATATGCATTAAGACATGAAACAGCTCTTTTGAGAGGGGAGAATTCGATGGACGTTTTCAGGCAACTGAAACGCTTCTACTGGAGAGAGCGTAAATTTCTATTTACCTCTGTCCTTTTTTTAATCTTGGCGACCATCATGGGCCTAGCATATCCACTGCTTCTGAGGTATTTGGTGGATGATATTATTCAGGCAGAGAAATTCGACATGATTCCGAGCATCGCGCTGCTGGTAGCCGGAGCGATGGTCACCAAAGCTTGCTTCCAATTTATTCATGGATTCACGGGGGGGAGACTCGGGAATCGCGTTGCGTTCAATTTAAGGGAAGCGCTTTACGAGAAGCTTCAGTATTTATCGTTTCAGTATTACGACAGAGCGCGCACAGGGGATCTGATGTCCAGGCTGACCGCTGATTTGGAAGCGATTCGAAATTTTGTCGGTTTTGGTTTTGCTCAGTTGTTGAACATGATCTTAATGGTGACCTTCGGTGCGGTGACGATGGCTTTTATCGATTGGCGGCTTACACTGATTACACTCATCACGATGCCGATCATGGGATTTATCGCGATCCGCTTTGAGCTTAAGGTTCATCCGGCCTTTCGTTCGATTCGTTTGGCCATGAGCAGACTGACGACCGCAGTGCAGGAAAATATTATGGGGGTTCGCACCGTTAAGTCATTCGCGAGAGAGCCATTCGAAGTCGAAAAATTCTCAGAGCGAAATAATGAATATCGAGAGAATCACATTGAAACCTCTAAAATATGGGCGAAATTTTTCCCTGCTTTAGAGATGGTTGCGAATTTGTCAGTCGTCGTTCTGCTGAGTGCAGGCGGATGGTTTGTTATCAAGGATTGGATCTCGGTAGGAGATTTGGTCGCCTTATTCAGCTTGGTTTGGTACATTATCGGCCCCATGTGGGGATTAGGCTTTCATATTAATAACTATACGCAGTCTAAAGCTTCCGGTGAACGGATTCTAGAAATCTTGAATCAGCGTTACGATGTAGCCAGTGAACAGGATGCGCTGATGATGGAAAGTGAGCAGGTCAAGGGCAATGTTGAATTTAGAGACGTTCAGTTTCATTATCCAGACGGCCAGCCGGCGCTCAAGAATTTTAAATTGAATGCTCCGGCCGGTTCGATCATCGGATTGCTGGGCGGGACGGGATCAGGCAAATCGACCGTCATCCAGCTGCTCATGAGAGCCTACGATGTGAAGAAGGGGGCCATTACGTTAGATGGGGTCGATATCCGTCATATCGATCTAAACAACCTTCGCGAGCAAATTTCGGTTGTGTTTCAGGAAACGTTCCTTTTCTCGGCATCGATTCTAACGAACATTACGTATGGATGCAAGGAAGTCACGATGGAGCAGGTCATGCATGCAGCCAAGCTGGCAAAGGCCCACGATTTCATCATGGAGCTGCCGGAAGGCTATAACACTGTTGTCGGTGAAAGAGGAATGGGGCTGTCCGGAGGGCAAAAGCAGAGAATTGCGATTGCGAGAGCGCTGCTGAAAAATCCGAAGGTGCTTGTTCTCGACGATGCGACCAGTGCTGTCGACATGGAAACCGAGTACGAAATTCAACAGGGCTTAAAGGAATTGATGAGAGGCAGAACGACGTTCATTATTGCACATCGGATATCGTCGCTAAAGCATGCGGATGAGATTCTTGTTCTGGATAAGGGAGAGATCGTACAGCGCGGCAAGCATCATGATCTGGTGGTACAGGACGGGCCATATCGCCACGTATTCGACATTCAATTCGCGGATATGCCGGAAGCGCTTCGTCAAGGAAGGAAGGTGGCGAACTAATGCACGCGCAGCAAGAAGATAATGAAAAGCTCAAGCAGAAGGTAAATACCGAACGGTTTATTTATAAAGATGACGAAGAAATGGAAAAACCGTTCGACTGGGGCCAGTTCAAGCGGCTGGCCCGCTATATGAAGCCGTATGCAAAGGATAAGCTCCCGCTCATCTTCATCATGATGCTGCTGAGCACGGCGACGAAGCTGACGGTGCCGCTGCTGATCAGTATCGCGATCGATAAAGTGTTTATGGGGGATGAGGGACCTTCACTGCTGTATATATTGGTCGGCGTCATATTAGCGCTATACGTAATCCAATGGGTTTCCAACGTATTTCGGATCAAGTATACGAACATCATCGGACAAAATGTAATCTATGATCTGCGGGCGGATTTGTTTAAGCACATTCAGAAGCTGTCGTTCCGGTTCTACGATCAGCGTCCAGCGGGATCTGTTCTCGTGCGGGTCACGAATGATGTCAATGCACTGCAGGAGCTGTTCACGAACGGGGTCATCAACCTGCTCATCGACTGTATTCAGCTTGTCGGAATCGTTGTCATTCTATTGATGATTAACTTCAAGCTCGGACTTGCAGTCATGATTACCGTACCTATCATGTTCTTCATGTCGACGGCGCTTCGCAAACGGATTCGCCGCGCATGGCAGAATGTACGTATTCATCAATCCCGCTTGAATTCGCATTTGAATGAGTCGATCCAGGGGATTCGCGTGACGCAGGCTTATGTGCAGGAAAAGAATAATATGGATTACTTTGAGCAGATGAACATGAAGAACCGCCGCAGCTGGGATAAGGCTTCTGCAATGAACCAAAGTCTAGGTCCTCTTATTGAAGTGACCAGTGCGGTCGGGATGTGTATTTTGTTCTGGTACGGAGGCATACTTGCTCAGTCTGAAGCCATTACGATCGGTTTGCTTGTTGCCTTTACGAACTATATCGGGAACTTTTGGGAGCCGATCAACCGTCTCGGCCAAATGTACAATCAGCTGCTCGTCGCGATGGCATCCTCGGAACGAATCTTCGAATATATCGACGAAAAACCATCCGTGGCGGAAAAGACGGATGCCAAGCAGCTTCCCGCGATCGAAGGCCATGTACGCCTAGATCATGTCGTATTCGAATATGAGAAGAACCGTCCTGCACTGAAAGGTATCGATCTTGAAGTGAAGGCGGGACAATCGGTGGCGCTCGTCGGCCATACCGGATCAGGGAAAAGCACCATTATCAACTTGATTTGCCGATTCTACGATCCGGTCCAAGGTGCCGTTCGAATCGACGGTGAAGATTTACGAAATGTCACGCTGCAAAGCCTCCGGGAACAGGTCGGCATTGTGCTGCAGGATACGTTCATCTTCTCCGGTTCGATCCGCGACAATATCCGGTTCGGCCGACTGGATGCGACCGATGAAGAGATTGAACTCGCTGCAAGAGCGGTTCATGCTCATGAATTCATCATGAGTCTGCCGCAGGGCTATGATACCGAAGTTCAGGAGCGCGGTAATTTGCTGTCGATGGGCCAGCGTCAGCTGATCTCGTTCGCTAGAGCGCTGCTCGCCGATCCGAAAATTCTCATTTTGGATGAAGCGACAGCCAGCATTGATACGGAGACCGAGCTAAAAATTCAAGACGCCCTGAAAACGCTGCTGAAAGGCAGAACCTCGTTCATTGTAGCTCACAGGCTGTCGACGATCCGTAATTCCGACGTCATTGTCGTGCTGGATCACGGCGTGATCGTGGAGCAGGGGAACCATGCCGGACTCATGCAGCGTCCGAATGGTATCTACAAAGGTTTGATCGAGGCGCAGTACCGATTCTTTACAGAAGCTGTATAAACCATTAGAAGATTGAAGAGACTGTCTGATTGCGGGCGGTCTCTTTTTTTCGTATGGCGCAGATGCAATATTGGACCCCGTATTGGCTGCCAGGGAGTTGCGAATTTGCAAAATGATGGGTCAAGCTATACGCTATAGGTGCATATTTTTTAGAATGCTTTCGGGCAACATGGAAACATCTGAATGAGGGATCTGGGAGGAGGGCGACACTGCAATGCATCGAAAAAGCTGGCTATGGAGAACGATCAGCATCAGTTCCCTATTGCTCACAGCGATTCTTCTATTTGGCTTCGGATATGCCGTAAAGACCGTCCAATTTCAGACAGGAGGCGGACTAGGACTTGATGATGGCCCCCGGGAGGCGGACGCGGATGCGAATCAAGACGGGGTATATACGATCACAGTATTTGGCGATTCTTTAAGTAAAGGAACTGGTGATGAAACGGGCAAAGGCTATGCGGGGATCGTGAAGGACGAGCTGGAGAACGTAGAGGAACACGTTCATTTTTATAATTACGGGATCGAAGGATACGAAACGGCAGAGCTGCTCTCGGATCTTCAGAAAAAGCAGGGGATTATGGAAGCCGTCAAATCGGCCGATTTGATTCTCATGACGATGGGAGCCAACGATTTGTTCTCAATGGATGAGGATGCGGATCCCGATTTATATGAGCAAAAGAAGAAGCCGGCGCTTCGCAATATGAAACAGATTTTCGAGCAGCTCCACGCACTAAATGCAAGAGCGGAAGTCGTCTATGTCGGCTTGTATAATCCTTTTTTGTCCGTCGATGAAGATAAACGAATTTCTGCCAGCGTGCAGGATTGGAACCACCATATTTTCGAGCTGACACAAACCTATGAAGGGTATGTCGTTGTGCCTACATACGATTTATTTTTAAAGGAACAGCAAAGGTTCCTGTCATCGGATCATTATCATCCGAATCATGAAGGCTATTCCCGTATTGCAAAACGGATCGTACAGGCAGTTAAATAACGGGCAGGAGGCAGCGCGTATGGAGGAACAAGGGAACACCGTTCTTTCTGTGAACAATTTAAAAAAGAAAATCAGAAGGAAATGGATTATTAAAGGGATTACCTTTGACGTTTATCAGGGTGAAATTTTCGGATTTTTAGGTCCGAACGGTGCAGGGAAAACAACGACGATCCGAATGCTCGTCGATTTGATCAAACCGACCGAAGGAACGGTGACGGTATGCGGCAAGGATGTACATAAGGATCATAACGCGGCGATGATGCATATCGGGAGCATTGTTGAAAATCCGGAGCTTTATCCATATTTAACAGGGTGGGAAAATTTGCAGCATTTTGCAAACATGATTCCCGGTATGACTGAGCAGCGCATTCATGACGTCGTCAAGCTGGTTGGACTGGATCAGCGCATTCATGATAAAGTAAAAACCTATTCTCTCGGTATGCGGCAGAGGCTGGGCATTGCACAGGCGCTGCTTGGAGAACCAGAGCTGCTTATTTTGGACGAACCGACGAATGGTCTCGACCCGCAAGGGATTAAAGAGATGAGGGAGTTTATCCGCGCTTTAGCGGACAAAGGCTTAAGCATCTTCGTATCCAGCCATTTGCTCAGCGAGATCCAGCTGATGTGCGACCGTGTCGCCATTATTAGGAAAGGTGAAGTGATCGCCGTTGGCCGTGTGGACGAGCTGCTGGATCGGAGCACCACACGTGTCGAGTGGAGACTTATGCCGCTGGAGCAGGGCAAACGGCTGCTGGAATGTTATTCTGCAGTGCAGGTGATAGAAGAAGGGCAGCAGGAGGAAGACAAGGCTTGGCCTCTTTTATCAGCCGATATGGATCCTACATCCGTGCCTGAACTGGCTCGTCAGCTCGTTGAAGCGGGTGTCGAGGTATATTCCATCGAAGTGAAGAGACCGACCCTGGAGGACTTGTTCTTGACGCTGACGGAGGGGGAGAAAATTGGTTAGCATGATTCCTTTAATCCGTAATGAAGTGATGAAGATATGGAAGAAAAAGCGATTTTTCGTCATTTTGATTATCCTTGCTGTTCTCATTCCAATTTTTACGTATGCCCAATATAAAACGGCCATGAATTTAAAAGAACAAATTGGAAGCAGCGACTGGAGAATTTCCGCACAGGAAAGAGTTAATGATTATACGAATCGCTTAAATAGTCCGAGGGTGCTTCCGGAATGGAAGGAATACATAAAGATCCAAATTCAGATTCTTCAATACCATATCGATCACAACATCGATCCTCAGTCACCCAGCGGTGTAACCTTTGCGAAGGAATTTTTGAAAAATGCCGTCGGTTTGTTTTTGCCGCTTCTTATCTTAGTGCTGGCATCGGATATGATATCCTCCGAGCATACGCAGGGAACGATTAAAATACTGCTGACCCGGCCTGTACAGAGGTGGAAGGTGCTGACCAGCAAGCTGCTTGCACTCCTCCTGTATGTTTCGATGACGCTGATTGCGCTTATGCTGATGTCCTACCTCATTTCCGGTATCGTCTTCGGGTACGGCGGTTGGAACGCACCGGTGCTTACAGGCTTCCAGATTGAAGGGGCAGCCGTTGATACAAGCGGGGTGCAGCTGGTAGAGCAGTGGAGATTTGTGCTGATGGAGCTAGGGCTTGCCTGGTTCTCGTGTGTCGTGGTCGCAGCACTCGCGCTCATGATTTCGATTTTGGTCCGCAGTACCGCGGCGAGCATGGGGATGATGCTGGCGCTGCTCATTGCCGGCAGCATCTTATCGAATATGGCGGCCTCATGGGAAAGCGCGAAATATTTTTTCATGGTAAACTTGGATACGATCATTTATTTAAGCGGGGGCAAGCCGCCGGTGGAAGGAATGAGCCTTGCATTTTCCTTGACGGTCTTGTCGCTAACCGCCCTGATTTCCTTGATTGTATCGTACACCGCATTCACCCGAAAAGATATTTTGAATTAAATGCAGGAATTTTCGTGGTATAATGCTAATTAGTATTTAACAACATTAATCAATAGAGATAAATGGATCCGGGAAAACGATGAACATTGGTGTCCTAATGAAGGGCGTAAGATGAACCCTGGTTCATGAACGGAAACGAAGGGGGAGCTTTATGAGTCAACAGCTGGAGTGGTTTGCGGAAGCGCAGGCTAATCAAAGCGCCTCAAACTATGATGCCGATGATATTCAAGTCCTGGAGGGCTTGACTGCGGTGCGCAAACGGCCGGGGATGTATATTGGGAGCACGAGTGCATCGGGACTCCATCATTTGGTTTGGGAAATCGTGGACAACGCAGTCGACGAGCATTTGGCGAAGTATTGTGATCATATTCAGGTGACGATTCATAAGGATGAATCTGTCACGGTTGAGGATAATGGCCGTGGAATCCCGACTTCCATGCATAAAACGGGAATTCCGACGCCGCAGGTCGTATTTACGATTCTCCATGCAGGAGGAAAATTCGGCGGTGCGGGCTATAAAAAGTCCGGCGGGCTTCACGGTGTAGGCGCCTCTGTAACGAACGCTTTGTCTGAATGGCTGGAGGTACAAATCTCCCGCGAAGGTAAAATTCACAGGCAGCGTTTCGAATACTGGGTAGATGACAGTGGAACCGAGCATGTCGGTGAACCGGTAACTGATTTGGAGATCATCGGCAAATCGAACAAAACCGGAACGAAGGTCACCTTTAAGCCGGACAAGCGTGTATTTTCCGCAAACGCATCGCTGAACTACGAGACATTGGCGGATCGTCTGCAGGAAATTGCTTTTCTGAACTCCGGTCTGAAAGTGACCATTAAAGACGAACGCGGCGACAAAATGGATGTATTCGAATACGAGGGCGGTGCGAAGCAATTCGTAGAGTTCCTGAACGAAGGGAAGACCGTTCTTCATCCGGTCATTCATTTTATGGCAGAAAAGGACGAAATTGAGGTGGAGGTTGCGCTTCAATACAACGATGGATACACCGAGACGTTCGCCTCGTTCGTCAATTCGATACCTACCCGAGGCGGAGGAACCCACGAGACAGGCTTCAAGACCGCATACACACGTGTGATGAATGAATATGCCCGTAAAGCTGCGCTGCTGAAAGAGAAGGAGAAAAATATTGAAGGCGGCGATTTGCGGGAAGGGATGATGGCGGTCATCAATATAAAAATGGGCGAGGTGGAATTCGTCGGGCAGACGAAGGACCAATTGGGAAGCGCTTCGGCAAGAAGTGCGGTCGATGCGGTCGTGTCGGAACAAATGGCCATTTTCCTGGAGGAAAATCCACAAGTCGCGCAAATGATCATCAAAAAATCGATTCAAGCGGCGAAGGCGAGAGAAGCCGCTCGAAAAGCGCGTGAGGACGTACGCAGCGGGAAGAAGGGGAAGAGTCAAAGCTTAAGCTTGAACGGCAAGCTTTCCCCGGCGCAGTCGAAGGATTATACGCGCAATGAGTTGTTTATCGTAGAAGGTGATTCCGCAGGGGGTTCTGCGAAGCAGGGCAGGGATTCGAAGTATCAAGCGATTTTGCCTTTGAAAGGAAAACCGATGAATCCGGAGAAGGCGAAGCTGCACGATATTTTGAAAAACGATGAATATAAAGCGATCATCTCCGCCATCGGCGCCGGTGTCGGATCGGAGTTCGAGCTGGAGGAGAGCAATTACAATAAGATTATTATTATGACCGATGCGGACACGGACGGAGCACACATTCAGGTGCTGCTGCTGACGTTTTTCTATCGTTATATGAAACCTTTAATTGATGCGGGCAAAGTGTATATTGCGCAGCCTCCGCTGTACAAGGTGACGAAGAAGGGCGGCAAGCAGGAAGGCAGGTACGCATGGACCGATGAGCAGCTTCAGCAGGTGATGAAGGAGATCGGCAAAAATGTGGAGCTGCAGCGCTATAAGGGGCTCGGAGAAATGAATCCGGAACAGCTGTGGGAAACGACGATGAATCCAGAAACGCGTATTCTACTTCAGGTTCAGATCGAGGATGCGGCGAAAGCGGAGCGCCGGGTGACTACGCTGATGGGGGATAAAGTCGATCCGCGCAAGCGCTGGATTATAGAGAACGTAGACTTTACCGAATTCGAAGAATAGAACCAGATAGGTGAATAGAGTTTAATTGAGAAGGTGATGGCACTGAGTACGAGTGAGCAGTTTTTACCTGCATTTTTAGAGGATGTGGTCGGGGAGCGTTTTGGACGTTATTCCAAATACATTATTCAAGACCGGGCCATTCCGGACGTTAGAGACGGTCTAAAGCCGGTTCAGCGCAGAATATTGTATGCGATGTATGAAGCCGGAAATACACCGGACAAGCCGTACCGCAAATCGGCCAAAACGGTCGGGGATGTGATGGGGAATTACCATCCGCATGGGGATTCCTCGATTTACGAGGGAATGGTACGGATGGCGCAGCCGTGGAAAATGTCGCATACGTTGATCGACGGGCACGGCAATTGGGGTTCGATGGACGACGATCCAGCGGCCGCGATGCGTTATACCGAGGCAAGGCTTTCCTCGATTGCTATGGAGCTGCTTCGGGATATTGAGAAACGTACGGTGTTGTTCAAGGATAACTTCGACAATACCGTGAAGGAGCCAGTCGTGCTTCCTGCGCGGTTTCCGAATCTGCTGGTCAACGGGGTCAGCGGCATCTCCTCAGGCTTTGCGACCGAAATTCCAACACACAGCTTGAGAGAAGTCATCGATGCGTGTGTGGCTCTAATCGATAAGCCTCACATCAGCTTGGAAGAGCTGATGACGTATGTCAAAGGCCCAGATTTTCCTACGGGCGGCATTATTATGGGCGAAGAGGGTATTAAAAAGGCTTATGAAACCGGCAGAGGAAAAATCTACATCCGTGCCAAAACGGAAATCGAACAATTGCGAGGCGGAAAGCAGCAAATTGTCATTACCGAGATCCCTTATCAAGTGATCAAATCCAAGCTGGTTACCGCTATGGAAGCGATTCGTATGGATAAGAAAGTCGAAGGGATCGCGGAGGTTCGGGATGAGAGCGGACGGGACGGTCTCAAAATTGTTGTCGAATTGAAGAAGGATGCCGATGCCGAAGGAATTTTGAATTATTTGTTCAAGAAAACCGACCTCCAGGTTACCTATAATTTCAATATGGTTGCCATCGTGAACAAAACGCCGAAGCAGCTTGGCATCATTGAGATGCTTAAAGCATATATAGAGCACCAAAAAGAGGTCGTCACCCTTCGTACGAGATTCGATCTTGAAAAGGCGGAAGACCGGGCCCACGTATTGGAGGGGCTCGTGAAAGCGCTGAATATTTTGGACGATGTGATCGAGACGATTAAAGCTTCACGCAACCGTCAGGATGCGCAGAAAAATCTCGTTCAGCAGTACGATTTTACTGAGAGACAAGCGGACGCCATCTTGACTCTCCAGCTGTATCGTCTTACGAATTTAGAGATTACGTCGCTGGAAAAGGAATGGAAAGAGCTTCAAAAGACGATTGATGTTTTACGAGGCATTTTGAATGACCCGCAAAAATTAATGAAGGTCATAAAGAAGGAAATAGGCGAAATCCGTGATAAATACGGAATCGACAGACGCTCTGAAATCCAATCCGAGGTCGAAGAAATCAAGGTCAATCTCGAAGTGATGGTTACCTCGGAGGACGTGAAGGTCACCTTTTCCAATGAAGGCTATATTAAACGCACCTCGATGCTGTCTTTCAACCGATCTGGAGGAGAGCTTGAAAGTACAGGCGTGAAGGAAGGCGATTACGTCAGCGGCATCTGGGAAGTCAATACGCTCGACAATCTGCTTCTGTTCACGAAGAACGGTCAATACTTCCTCCTGCCGGTGCATCAAATTCCGGAGTATAAATGGAAGGAAAACGGAACTGCACTCGTCAACCTGCTGCCGGTTCAGAAGGACGATCCGATCATTGCTGTCATTCCGATCAAGGATTTCGATGATCCGTCGCAGAGCATCGTATTTGTAACCGCCAAAGGACAAGTGAAACGGACCGATCTGAGCGAATATATGACGAATCGCTCCATCGGCATCAATGCGGTCAAGCTGGGGAAAGACGATTATGTCATAGATGTGCAGCTTAGTGATGGGGCTAAGGAAATCATGCTTGTGACAGAGTATGGCATGTGCATACGATTCGACGAGAAGGAAGTGAATGCGACGGGCCGGGTATCTGCCGGTGTGAAGGGCATTCAGCTGAAAGAAGGGGACCGCGTCGTTTCCGGTTTATGGGTGTCCGGCGATGAAGGCGAAATCCTTGTCGTCAGCGACATTGGTTACGCTAAGCGAACGCTGCTGCTTGACTACCATATTCAAGGGCGAGGCGGTGTTGGCCTGATTACGTTCGAATTCAAGCAGGGTAAGAGGGTCAGGCCGAACGGAGATAAGATCATCAAGGCGTTTTTCGTAAAAGATGCCTTCGAGCTGTCTGCGGTGGCCAGCGACGGCTCCCGTACGACATTCTCTACAGAGAAAGCGCCGATTGAGGAACGAAAGGCTCCGGGCAAAGCAATGTTCAGTTTGAGCAAAGGGCTGCATCTTACAGAGATCATTCAGATCGCCGAATAGGAGGCGGGTGCTTGTATGCATTCCTCTCAATTTGCAGAATGGTTAAATAAAATCACGAGAGATTACAAGAAGCACATGGAGGAGCATCTTGCGCCCCATTTGACGGAAGGGCAATTCCATGTGCTGGAATACTTGATCGCACAACCAGCTCCTCACAAGCCGTCCGATCTTCTCGACTATTTAGCTACGACACCCGCCGCGATCACGACATTGCTCGATCGCATGGAACGGGGCGGATTGATCCGTCGCGAGCGGGACAGTCAGGATCGGCGAATCGTATGGATTCATTTAACGGAAAAAGGGGAGCAGGAAGGACGCCGCGGCATGGCGATCAAGGAACAATTTCTGGGACAGTGCCTGGATCGGATTTCGGCGCACAACCAGCAGCTGTTCATTTATTTGCTAGGGAAAGTGGCAGGTGACTCATAGGTTTATTTTTTCCATGTTCGTGATGAATGAAGAGCTTCTGAAAACCTTCGCTGGGATGCCCTAAACGATGAGGGGCATCCTTTTTAAATATTATAAGGTAAGCCCGGAATACGATTCGGCGCTTCGGTTCATTTTGGCAAGTTATTTTGTATGATCAAGAATGGGTAATCTATGTGGTAAAGAATATATCATGAAAAGAGGTAGCACATGGCACAATTTTCTTCGCTCGGCATTCGCCAAGAGCTGATTGAAGCACTGCGAATCGGGGGGATTACCAGCGCCACACCGGTACAGCTGCAGGCGATTCCCGTCATTCTATCCGGTAAGGATACCATGGCACAGGCACAGACGGGAACGGGTAAAACGCTCGCTTTTGTTCTTCCCATACTGGAGAAGATTCAACTTGATAAGCCTTATATTCAAGCATTGATCGTTACTCCAACTAGGGAACTAGCGATTCAAATTACAGATGAAATCCAAAAGCTGGCCGGTGCAGTAGGGGCAAAAGTATTGGCCGCGTATGGAGGTCAGGATGTCGAAGCACAAATCCGCAAACTGAAAAATCCTCCCCACATCGTCGTCGCCACACCTGGACGACTGCTGGATCATTTACGCAGGGATACACTGCGAATCTCGGGCGTGTCCATGCTTGTACTGGATGAAGCGGATCAAATGCTGCACATGGGATTTTTGCCGGGGGTCGAGGCGATTATTGAACAGACGCCTGAAACTCGTCAGACGCTGTTGTTCTCTGCAACGCTAAGCGGTCAAGTTCGACAGCTGGCACAAAATTATATGCGCCGGCCTCAGGATATCCGGATTGAAGGGAAACAGACGACGCTTGAAGGCATTAAACAGATGGCGGTGGATACGACAGATCGAGGAAAGCTGGCGACATTAGTTAAAATGATCGAAGTATACCGTCCTTATTTGGCAGTCGTCTTTTGCCGTACGAAGATCCGTGCCAAGAAGCTTACGGAACAGCTCGTATCGTATGGCATCGAAGCGGATGAGCTGCATGGCGATTTATCGCAGGCGAAGCGTGAGCAGGTCATGCGACGGTTCAGAGAAGCGAAGCTGCAGGTGCTCGTGGCAACCGATGTAGCGGCAAGAGGTCTGGATGTGGAAGGCGTGACGCACGTATTTAACTATGACATCCCACAGGATGCCGAAAGCTATATACACCGGATCGGCAGAACCGGCAGGGCTGGGCAGGAAGGAGCTGCGGTTACCTTCGTGTCACCGCGTGATCGTTCTACGCTGCAGCTTATCGAAAAAGGAATCCACATGATGCTGAAAAGAAGAAGTATGTCGGAATTCATTGATGTGAAGGAAATGCCGTCTGAACCATCGGAAAAAGTGAAAGCGGGGCCGCGAGGCAGGTCTGCTGGATCCATGAAGAAGGATGGCGGCAAGTCAAGAAGCGGCAGATCGGACCGAGGCGGATCGAGACGCGGTGCGACGAAGGACAGCAAGCCGGGAAGAAATGCGCCTAAAGGCAATCCGAGAGGTGCGAAATCTGCTGAAGGCAGCAAAACGGGCAGAAGAGGAAGGTCTTCTAGGTAATTTAGAAATGTTGCATTTCATGGGTTCAATCATCCGATGACATTGTGATCAATAAAGCTCCTGTACGAACGGAAGGTTCGACAGGAGCTTTTGATTTTGAATGAATTATTAAATTGAATTTATGGCTGAAAACTGATGTTTGGCTCTGTGGTCAGCAGAGCCGGCTGCAGCGTTACAGGCACATCGACATTCATAAACGTGCGAAGGTGATGATGAATTTCTTCATCATATTCACTCATCAACGCCCAATCGCTCGCAGTGAGAATCGGATCGCTGCGTTCAGGCAATTGCAAATAGTTGGGAAGAGGCAGTACTCGGTAATGTCTCTTTCCATCGGTCTGATATTTATGGACCCATGTCGGAATAGCACTGACTTGCTCAATCTCGATCGTCTGTTCCGGAAAATGCTTGGCGATATCCAGCTTCAGGATGACACCGACATCCGTATATTTCGGTGTTTGCTGTGCCGGTCCTTGATTAGAAATGAAATTGCCAAGAGAGTAGATGACGAATCCCGTTCGCTCTGTGCCGTCCTTTGTAACGCTTATGACTTCATAGGGCTGAACGACGTGAGGATGACTTCCGAGAATAATGTCTGCCCCCTCTTGGATGAGCTGCCGCACCAATTCTTTTTGATGATCGTTGGGATTTCTTTCATATTCATTGCCGAAGTGAAGCGCTATGGTGACTACGTCAGCACCTAATTGTTTGGCATGATGAATATCTTGGATCATCAGCTCGGTATCCAGCGGGTTGACAAGGTATGTCTGGTCGTCTGGCACGGGTATGCCGTTCGTACCGTATGTATAAGCCAGAAATGCCATGAAAATGCCATTTTTCTCAACAATTTGGATCGTGTCGCGATCCTCTTGCGAGCTGTATGTACCTATGGCGAGCAGTTCTCTAGCCGTCAATGCTTCCAAGGTACGAAGAACGCCTTGTCCTCTACGGTCCATGGAATGATTGTTGGCGGTAGATACAATATTGAAGCCCGCTGTCTTGAGTGAATCCGCTAAAGCATCGGGTGCGTTGAACATCGGATAACCGGAGTAACCGCCGAGATCCTCCCCGGCTAATGGGGTTTCTAAATTGCCGTACACCCAATCGCCCTCTGATAAGATATCTTTTACTTCAGCAAAAAAAGAATCATAATTATATGTGCCTGTGACGGGATCATACCCGGCAGGAATTTGCGGGCTGTGCATCATAATATCCCCGACGGCGATCAGACTGGCTCGTAACGAGTATGGCTGCGGTTCGGGCTCAACGGGTTCCGGTTCGGGCTCCTGCACCGGCTCCTGTCCGATCTCATGCTGCTGTTCGTGCGACGGGCTTATCTCGTTTGGAGCATGTGCTCTAGACATACATGCTGATAACAGCACGATTATGCAAGTGTATGCGATCCAAGTCAAGATTCGTTTGTTTTTCATGCGTTATACACCTATTCTGGAGCTTGTTGAAGAAGATCCAGCATTTCCCTTTCTGTCCAATACGTCCACGGATCATCCACAGGAGGGAGGGAACGTATATGTTCCCAACTTTTTTTCGTGGGATGCTCGAAGCCGATCTCTGAGGACCAGAGTGCAATTTGCTGTCCAGGCTTATTCACATGGGCACCGTATTTCTGATCGCCGTACAGCGGAAATCCTATGGCCGAAAGCTGAACTCGAATTTGGTGAGGTCTTCCCGTTTTAAGATGAACAGCGATGATCGTAAGGCCGTTCCGTGAAGGTCCTTTGACATAGGATAGTATGGCTTTTTTAGCGTCTGGTTCCTGCGGTTTTGCGAGATGAACGGTGTTTGTTTTTGAATCTTTTCTTAAGTAATGAACAAGTTCTTCTTTATCCGCAGCAGGCTCCCCCCGGACAATCGCTAAATAGGTCTTCTTGAACGTGTGGGTTCGAATTTGATCCGACAATCTGGATGCAGCTTTGGATGTTTTGGCGAAAATCATGACCCCGCCGACAGGGCGATCCAAGCGGTGGACTAATCCGACAAATACGTTCCCAGGCTTCTGATGACGCACCTTGATATCGTTCTTCACTTCGCTGAGCAGATCCGCATCCCCTGTGCTGTCCTCCTGTGTCGGCATATTGGGCGGTTTCACAACAGACAGCAAGTGGTTGTCTTCATATAAAATCGTAAGCGGCGGCACTTATTCGGCCTCCCATCTTCCACTGATGCCGCAAGGAAGGGTTAGACCGGATCTTGTAATCGGCAGTCCCACCTCGTCTGTCGTCAATGTTCCTCCGTAGCGCTGCTTCAGCGTCATCGTCATTATGTTATTCAATACAGCAGGAGAAATACCGGCTGTATAAGAGTTGATCAGCAAAAACAGCGGCTTGTCCGATAAGACGCTCATACACGTTTCGACAAAACGAAACAGGTCGTTTTCCAACTTCCACGTTTCGCCGTTGGGCCCTCTTCCGTAGGAAGGAGGATCCATAATGATCGCATCATATTTACTGCCTCTGCGAATTTCTCGCTGAACGAATTTGAACACGTCATCTGTAATGTAACGGACTTTTCGTTCCCCGAGACCGGAAAGCAGAAGATTCTCCTTGGCCCATTGAACCATCCCTTTTGCCGCATCGACATGACATACCTCTGCACCCGCGTATGCCGCCGCTGCGGTAGCCCCGCCGGTATAAGCAAATAAATTGAGCACTTTAATGGGGCGATTGGCCTGCTCAATTTTATCCATAATCCAGCCCCAATTTACGGCCTGCTCCGGAAATAATCCGGTATGCTTGAAGCTCGTCGGTTTAATGTAAAATTTCAATCCCCGGTAACCGATCTTCCATCTTTCCGGCAACTCCTGATTAAACTCCCAGTGGCCGCCTCCGGAGGTGCTGCGGTGGTAATGTCCGGCAACCTGCTTCCAAGCGTCGTTCTCGTCTTGAATCGGCCAAATCGCTTGTGGTTCAGGACGTCGCAGTACGACTTTGCCCCACCGTTCAAGCTTCTCTCCTCCACCTGTGTCGATTAATTCGTAGTCATACCAATCTTTAGCTTGCAGCATGCTGTTCCTCTTTTCCTTTGATCTTCGAATCGTCATTCGAAGTGCAGATTTTTTGATGCTCTTATTTTATCACATTCGAAATTATATGTTTATGTTTACCCTGTGCCTTCTCAAACTAGAGCATCTTATAACACCCATCCTAAGCACAGGTTCGACAAAAAAACTTTGAACGATACAGTTCAAAGTAGGATCTAGCGCTTATTATGTATGGATTAGGAAGCAAGTATTTCTCGTTACGGCTGAAATTTATACCCTACACCACGGATCGTAATAATAAATCGCGGCATCGCCGGATCCGGTTCGATTTTCTTGCGCAGATTGCTGATATGCACCATGAGCGTTCTTGTATCGCCCAGACTGTCGGATCCCCAAATTTGAGAATACAGCTGATCGATTTTAAACACTTTTTTCGGAGAAGATGCGAGCAGCGCTAGAAGGTCGAATTCTTTGGAGGAGAGGGTTGTTTCTACGCCCCGGACTGTGACGCTGTGGCTGTGCAGGTCAATTTCCAGTCCGTCAAATTTCAACACGTGGTGGTTGTTCGATGAATCTTTCATATTGTTCCGTCTTAAGTGAGCCTTGACCCGTGCTACCAATTGACTCGGGCTGAATGGCTTGGGAATGTAATCGTCTCCGCCGACACCGAGCCCAAGGATGACATCCAAATCATCATAGTTGCAGCTTATAAATAAGATGGGAACATTGGATATTTTACGGATAGAACGGCAAACTTCAATCCCATCCATTCCTGGGAGAAGCACATCTAATATAATTAAATCCGGCTGGTGAACTTCCACGGCTCGGATGACTTCATCTCCTCGTCCGCAGGTGACGACTTGATAACCCTCTTTATGTAAATATAATGTGATCAGTTCCAAAATATCCGGTTCGTCATCAACGACAACAATTTTCTCGCTAGTCATGTCGAATCACCTCGTTTCAGCCCTATTATAATCATTATGTATTGGAAATTCAATGAAAGTTGGGATGTTTTGTCATTTCGTGCAAGTTTATAGTTCGTTGTCAAATTTGTTAGGTTTCTTCCATACAATGCTATGAGGAGGCGGTGATAATGACGATCCAGGAAATGTATGCGATGCTGTATCAATCAATGAAATATATGATGTGGCAAGCCGAGAAAATCAATCGCTTGGAAGAGCAGATGAATCAGCTTTTAGAACGAATGGAGCAGTGGATGGAACAAAGCGGCGGTACGAAGATTGATCGAATTGAATATCATTTTGACCAACTGAAAATCGACACCTTGGCAGGGACGCTCAACATAGGCATGACGCCAAATGGGGGTTCACAAATCGAGGATCTGTATATTGATCAGCAGAAGCAGCAGGATGAGATGGAGATGCAGCAGGAGGATCCGTTATTTGCCGCTGTCAGCGGGAAGATCAGTACATACCTCGAGGAGGAAGCATTCGAACAGATCATGATGCAGGAGAACCAATACGGATGCGCACTTTCTCAGGAACAGCGCAAAGCCGTTATTGAGGATATACGCCGCCAATTGCCGGCAAGAATTAGACATTATATGCATTCGCCTGACAGTGAGGAGGATGAGATTTGCAATAAAGTGATACGGGATATTGAAACGGCGATACATACATATATGAAGCGTACCTTCGGAAAATCGCCTTGAATAGAAAATTAAGGACACATCCGAAAGAAGATGTGTCCTATACAATCTTGTACATTATGCGATCAATAGAAAAAAGGTCCGTATCCAAAACCGTATGGAGGATAGCCAAATCCGCCCCCGAAAAAGAAAGGTGATTCAATCGCGGCTACATCAAAGAGCAGCAGAGGAAGCAGAGCTTTCGTCTGGACTTTATTGTTTGTGGACTGAATATATAGTTTTTGGCCCTGGATTTTAACAAGCTTGCCTTGAATCTTCTGGCCGTTTCGATGCATCGCCACAATATTTTTTCCGATGAACGGTTTTGCGTCTGATAATTTCATGACAAAACCTCCTTTGGTGATGATTGTGTAATCCTTTTATCGTATGTAAGTCGGAAGGCGATAGCTTGGACAAATCACCTACAGGCATAAAAATGGGACAGCTTGGACGAATGCCAGGTCCTCGTTACCTTTTTAGAACATATCTTATGGTATGTTTTTTTAATCGGTTGGAAGGGGACGGGCTGATGATGCGATTTAGAAAGCGGATTCCTGCTAAGGATGACAGAGCGATTACTGCTTTGGTGAGAAAAACATTGCTTCCGTATGCGAAAATAGCCAAGCCAAGTCTCTCCGTAAGCTTGAAAGAAATGAAGGAGCGTTTAGCGGTTGGGGTGACATGGGTGTTGACAGAGAATGGACGCCTGCAGGGATTTATTCACGTGAAGCCGGAGCAAAATGTACTTTTGGTTTCACTGCTTGCTGTTAAGCCTTCATCTCAAGGTAAGGGTCTAGGCAGCCGGTTGATGAGACGTGCGGAGAAGTATGCGTCCGATCAGGGGTATCAGGGGATATGCCTCTTCGCAGATCGATCGAATTCGAAGGCGATTCGTTTCTACAAGTTAAAAGGATACCGCATTCAAGAGTATATTTCCGAGATCGATAATTATATGATGTGGAAAGAGACAGTCTGAAAGGAAACTATGGAAGAATGGTCTTGAAATCGACTGCGAAAGAGGGTATGATAACACTATGAGTTGTACGTACAAGTTGGGGGTTGGAAAACAAAAGACAGTTCGCAATACGATTGTTTTTCGATGATCTGAAGGACTCATCATGATAATTGCTATAAGATGTACTTACAACTTTCGTAAACATGAATGCGTTTACTTACAAAGGAGGATCAATATGCTGAAGACTAAAGCTTTTGAATTTTGGTTTGTGACAGGGAGCCAACATTTGTATGGACCCGAAACGCTGCTTGAAGTAGAAGAGCATTCGAAGACGATGGTGAAAGGGTTGAACGAAGACGGAGCACTTCCTTTTAACATCGTCTTTAAGCCCGTTTTAACTACGCCGGAATCGATTCGCAAGCTGTGCCTGGAAGCGAATGGGGACGAGAATTGTGGTGGTATCATTACGTGGATGCACACTTTTTCCCCGGCAAAAATGTGGATTGCCGGTCTGACTGAACTGCGGAAGCCGCTGCTTCATCTACATACGCAATTTAATCAGGATATTCCATGGGACAGCATTGATATGGATTTTATGAACTTGAATCAATCGGCTCATGGAGACAGAGAATACGGTTTTATTGGCACACGAATGGGTATCGCTAGAAAAGTCGTTGTCGGGTATTGGGAGCATGCGCAGGTGAAGCAGCGCATTGCCGGGTGGATGCAGACTGCAGCCGCTTATTTGGAGAGTTATTCGCTGAAGGTAGCCCGTTTCGGAGACAATATGCGCCAAGTCGCGGTAACGGAAGGCGATAAGGTAGAGGCGCAAATCAAGTTCGGATGGTCTATTAATGGTTACGGCATTGGTGATCTTGTCCAGCGAGTAAACGAAGTGTCTGATACGCAGCTGAAGCAGCTGCTAAATGAGTACGGGGAAATGTACGAGATTCCAAACGAGGTGAAGAATACGCCGGCCTTGTGGGAATCGGTTCAGGAGCAGGCCAAAATTGAATTGGGATTAAAGGCGTTCTTACAGGAAGGCGGCTTTAGTGCGTTTACAACGACATTCGAAGATTTACACGGCATGAAACAGCTCCCTGGGTTGGCGGTTCAGCGTTTGATGGAGCAGGGCTATGGCTTCGGTGGAGAGGGAGATTGGAAGACTGCGGCGCTCGTGAGACTCATGAAGATGGTTGCAGGAGGTGAAGGCACTTCCTTCATGGAGGATTATACGTACCACTTTGAACCGGGCAATGAACTGATCCTCGGCGCTCATATGCTGGAGGTATGTCCTACGATTGCGGCAGGTAAGCCGAAAATTGCGGTTCATCCGCTGTCGATTGGAGGTAAAGAAGATCCAGCCCGGCTGATTTTTGAAGGACGGGATGGTGCTGCGGTCAATGCATCGCTCATCGATATGGGGAACCGCTTCCGTTTAATCATTAACGAAGTGGATGCGGTTCAGCCTAAGGAAGACATGCCGAATCTTCCGGTAGCTCGGGTTCTGTGGAAACCTCAACCGTCACTCAGCGAATCAGCAGAGGCATGGATTTATGCTGGCGGTGCTCACCATACGGTGTTTTCCTATAAGGTTACGACGGAACAGCTGGTGGACTGGGCGTCCATGGCGGGTATCGAGTGCGTGATTATTAACAAGGATACCCATCTGCTTTCGTTCCGCAATCAGCTTCAATGGAATGATTTGTTTTGGAAGTTATCATAATATCAAATGATACGCAGAAAGCCGACGATGATCGTCGGCTTTCTTTTCATTCTGGGTTTTTGCCCTTATCCAAGCTTTGATTTACTTGGATAGGGGTTTGCTTTATTATAAGGTTTGGCACATCATCAGCCGCGGCCAAACATGTGATTTTGCGGTGAAATAAAAAACCATAGTTGTGCTCTAAAACGACGAAAGCCCTGCCTCTCTTCCATCCTTGCGGCTCCGATGACCGCGCCAGTGTGAATCAGTGACACAAAACAAGCAAATCCTAATTTCGTGAGTAAATGGGAATTTGTCATATCATTATGGCTTGAGGTAAAACATGAATCGTGGAAACATGTTAGAGGATAATCACAATTTATAATATTACCACAGTTCATATAGATTTGTCAAATTTGTGGACAATGTCACATGAAGCAATCCGTGAGTTTGGTATAATAGGATCAAGGTATGTTAAACGAAGACGACATTCATGGTCGTTGAAAGGAGCGATAGGATCATGCCGGACCGATTTCGAGCCTTTATTCTTAGAAAACAGGGAGAGACGGTTACATACGAAGTAGAGCAGGTACCCTTTTCCATGCTGCCTGAAGGAGATGTGCTGATTGATGTCGAGTATTCAAGTGTGAATTATAAGGATGGACTGGCGTTTCAGCCTCATGGAAAAATTGTTAAAAGCTACCCGTTTATTCCTGGAATCGATTTATCAGGCATCGTCGTAAGATCCAAGGATCCTCGGTATCGAGCGGGAGATCGGGTATTGGTCACAGGATATGAGCTTGGTGTATCCCATTTTGGCGGATTTAGCGAATACGCGTCTGTCCCTGGAGATTGGTTGGTGCCTCTGCCCCAAGGGTTTTCTTTAAAAAGTGCGATGGCTATTGGGACGGCAGGATTTACAGCGGCTTTGTCCATACACCGGCTGGAGGCCAGTGGCCTCAGTCCGTCTAATGGTCCTGTGCTCGTACTCGGTGCCAGTGGAGGTGTAGGAAGTGTTGCCGTTGCCATGCTCGCCAAGCGGGGTTATGAAGTGGTTGCTAGTACGGGGAAAACCAGCGAGCATGATCTGTTGCACAGGATTGGAGCTGGCGAGGTAATATCGAGAGAGGCCGTGCTCGAAGACAGCAAACCTGGGCTAGGTAAGCAGCGGTGGGCAGGGGTGGTCGACCCCGTTGGAGGCAGGTCGCTGTCTGCAGTATTAAGCTGCGTTCAATATGGCGGCTCCGTAGCAACCAGCGGCTTAACCGCAGGAACGGAAGTATCTGCGACGGTTTATCCTTTCATCCTCAGGGGGATCAGCTTACTTGGTATTGATTCGGTGTACTGCCCGATGGAACAGCGGCTGCAGGTGTGGGACCGGATCGCAGGGGATCTGAATCCAGAGGAGTCATTAGACAGCATTACGAATGTAATCCGTTTGGAAGAACTGCCCGAGACGCTTCATCAACTGATGGAGGGGAAACACATCGGCAGAACGGTTGTCGCGGTCTCCAGTCAATAACGCAGATCGCAACTTCATATCAACGAGACCAGGATAGCTTAAAACCGGGAGGACTCCCGGTTTTTTTTTAGGAGCCTTATCTATGACATCTCCTGACACATTGTCTTGAGATGGATAACTTTTTAAATAAAAAAGTGTAAAAGCTTTCCTTTGTTTTATAAAGAAATGTTATAATGAAATAAAACCATTTAGGCATGAAAATCGTTTATGAAGGTAGTTCTGGATTAGGAACATCATTTTGAATAGGGACTTCCGATTGATATGCAAGTATCCTATAACGGTTGTATCCAGCACCTCACTGAACACCATGGAGATATTGAGCCCCAGAAGAACATCGTCAGCATCGTAACCGCGCCTAATATACCTCAAACTGTAAGTCCAATGGATCTGAGTAACCTTCGTTCTTTTTCCGTGCGATCGCGATAAGATCCAGAATAGATACTAAATAAAAAATAAATATCTGCTTGAATTGCTATTTTTGAATAGAATTACATAACATTTACAAAAAAATGAACATAGAAGAGGAACAAGAGTAAAGGCAAGAAGCTATAAATTCCTCTATTTTAGGTGGGAGGGTAAACCGTTTAATGGATGCTGTAATGGAGTTTTTACGCAGCTTTGGAGCTGTAGGATTGTTTTTTCACGCGATGATTGATGCGATCATTTTTCCGATTCCCGCATTTTTTCTTCAAGTATCTTTGAGCGCACTTCATCCGGATGATGCACTTTGGCTTGCTACGATTGGATACGTCGGGTGTTTGATTGGAACCCCCATCGGATATTTGATCGGCAAGGTGGCAGGTAATTTTGTTTTAAACCGATTAATGAAAAAGAAACGGCTGGATTCTGCGACCGAGTTGTTCAACAAGCACGGTGACGCTGCCATCCTGATCGGTTCCTTTACACCGATTCCGTTTAAATTGTTTACGATCATGTCAGGCTTTATGAAATACCCTTTATGGAAGCTGATGGCATACGCTGCGATCGGAAGAGCGGTTAAGTTTTACGTTGTCGGCAGCTTGTTTTATATTTACGGACGGGCTGCAGAAAATATGGTTGGTGCGCAGCTGACGTATATCATGTTAGGTATCGGTGTAGCATTGGCGGCAGTATGGCTGCTGCTGCACTGGCTGCGTAAAAGAAAAGCATCGAATCAAGCTGCAGTTCAGTCTAAGGACCAGAACGGATAGCTCAGGAATAGAAGCCCCATTCAAGCAAAGTACAGGAACGAATCACTTGCTTGGATAGGGGATTTTCTCAACGATCCGACATATCAACGTTCGATACGTCAACACTGCTGTCACGACCATGCAATGGATGTAAGCGAGGCAGCGTTATGTGAAGGGGCTGCAAATCACGGCAGTTCCTTTTTGTGTACTTTTCCATGAATGATCGGTGTCGTGGTAATCCGGTGGTTTAGAGCAAACTGTCAAAATTTTTCCTAACTTTTTATATATTGAAGTATAAAAAATCTGCTATAATAGGATGATGATTTTATATCAATATACAAGGTGGTTATTATGCAAACAGCAATGTACCGAGTACTTCTTTATTATAAATATGTAAGAATAGATGATCCCGAGCAGTTTACCGCGGAGCATCTGGAGTTTTGCAGGCAGTTGGGTTTAAAAGGGCGCGTGCACATTTCTGCAGAAGGCATGAATGGAACGGTCTCCGGCACGATAGAACAAACAGATGCCTATATGGAGAAGATGAAGCAGGATCCCCGTTTCGAGGATATGGTATTCAAAATCGATGAAACCGATCGACACGCCTTTAAAAAGATGTTCGTGCGTCACCGTAAGGAGATTGTTAGCCTTGGCTTGGAGGACGATGTCAATCCGCTTCAAATCACCGGTAATTATCTGGAACCGAAGGAATTTATGGAGCATATGCAGCGTGAGGATACGGTTGTCATTGATGCTAGAAATGATTATGAGTATGATTTAGGTCATTTCAGAGGGGCGATCCGGCCGGAAATTCATGCGTTCCGGGAATTACCTGATTGGATTCGAGAAAACAAGCACATGCTGGAAGGTAAGAAAATCTTAACCTACTGTACGGGCGGCATACGCTGCGAGAAGTTCTCGGGATGGCTGCTGAAAGAGGGCTTTGAGGATGTGTCGCAGCTGCACGGTGGCATCGTCACGTATGGTAAAGACGAGCATACCAAGGGCCAGTTGTGGGACGGCCAATGCTATGTGTTCGATGAGAGAATCAGTGTGCCGATCAATCAGATGGAGCATGTTGTTGTCGGCAAGGATCACTTTACGGGTGAGCCATGCGAACGTTATGTCAACTGTGCGAATCCTGAGTGCAATAAGCAAATTCTATGCTCAGAGGAGAATGAGGAGCTTTATATGCGCAGCTGCAGCCACGAATGCCGTGTTCACTCTAAGAACCTGTACGTTCGAGAGCATGGTCTGTCTCCGCAGGATGTAGAGCAGCGTCTTCAGAACATTGAAGCTGCACAGCAGCATACGGCGGTATAGTACCGAGAATACGATTTCCGACATAGAAACAGAAAATGAACATGAAAAAGGACGTGGGATGAATCCCCGCGTCCTTTTTTTTATGCTGCTCATTGTCTCAAATCATGTACCTTCAGCAGCCTCAAACTGTTCAAGGTGACGATAAGCGTTGCTCCCATATCTGCGAATACCGCCATCCACAGCGTCAGCCAGCCCGGACCGATCAAAGCGAGCGCGATCAGCTTAATGCCGATCGAAAATGCAATATTTTGTTTGATGATCGATAGCGTTCTTCGGCTGAGCTTGATCGTGTAGGGCAGCTTGCGCAAATCGTCAGCCATCAAGGCGATGTCTGCCGTTTCCAGAGCGGTATCTGTTCCAGCGCCGCCCATTGCCATACCGACCGTCGCTGCTGCAAGCGCAGGAGCATCGTTCACGCCGTCACCTACCATCGCTACAGCATCGTATCGCTCTCTGAGCTTCTTGATTGCATCCAACTTATGCTGAGGCATCAGATCCGCATTTATCTCGTTGATCTCTACACGTCGTCCGATGGCTTGTGCCGTTCTTTCATTGTCTCCTGTAAGCATCACCGTTGTTAGTCCCATGCTGTGAAGCTGATGAATGACTTCTGTGGCCGATTCACGAATTTCATCGGATATGGCAATCATTGCTGCGATTTCTTGTTCTGCAGCCAGCAGTATGACCGTTTTTCCTTCATGCTGCAGGGTCTTGATCTGTTCTTGAATCGCCCTCGTCATACAGGAGGGAAGCAGCTCCATCATCCAAGCAGGGCTGCCGATACGATATAATTTGCCGCCGATGATTCCTCGCACGCCTTTTCCCGTGACAGATTGAAATTGATCCGCCTCTAGGGATAAATTCACACCTTCCTGCTCCGCCTTGCGGATAATGGCTGATGCCAAAGGATGCTGTGACCCTTTCTCCAGTACGGCTGCTGCAGCGAGAATCTCCCTTAAATCTTGTTCGACATAAATCGTTACGTTCGTGACAACCGGATATCCTTTCGTCAATGTGCCGGTTTTATCGAATGCAATGGCAGCAAGACGGCCGGATTCCTCTAAGTGAATGCCGCCTTTGATCAAGACGCCGTTTTTGGCTGCATTCCCAATCGCCGTTACGATTGAAACGGGTGTGGATATGACCAGTGCGCAAGGACACCCGACAACGAGAAGAGCTAAGCCTCTATAAATCCAATCCCCCCAACCAGCATTCGTAAATAGCGGAGGGAGGACGGCAGTGCATAGCGCTAAAATCATAATGACAGGTGTGTAATACTTAGCAAAGCGATCGACAAAAGCTTGTGAAGGTGCACGTTCCGCTTGCGCTTCCTCTACAAGATGAATGATTTTCGACAGCGTTGTATCTTCTGACGTTTTCGTTACAAGGACTTCCAGCAGACCTTCTTCGTTCAATGTACCCGCGAAAACCTCATCGTCCACTGTTTTAGGGACAGGAATCGATTCGCCTGTGATGGCGGATTGATTGACGGTGGAAGCGCCTTTCAGTATGACACCGTCCATCGCGATTTTTTGGCCAGGCTTTACGATCATGACGTCGCCGACGGAAATATCCTCGACGTGGATGATCATTTCCTCGGAACCGCGCTTTATCAGGGCTTCTTTCGGAGCGATATCCATCAACGAGCGGATCGAATGTCTGGCTTGTTCCATCGAATAACGTTCCAGCGCTTCACTGATCGCAAATAGAATCACGACGCTTGCGCCCTCCGCCCATTCACCGATCAGTGCGGCTCCGATAATAGCGACGGTCATTAACGTGTTCATATCGAACTGAAGCCTGGCCAGGCTTTTGAAGCCTTTAATAAATAAATCGTAACCGCCGAGTACGATAGCAGCTCCGTAAGCCGCAGAAGTGGACAGTGAATCATCGTAGAGTAACCCGAGTCCAAAGCCGACAGCCAGCAGCAATGCGGAGACGAGAACATTCCAGTGCTCCCGCCAAAATGGCTTTTTACTTTCTGCAAAACGCTCCTTTTCAGGGATCACCTTTAAATTTTCAAAAGCGCCCGCTTGTTCCAGCTCTTGAGTGGTCGTGCTGCCGTATACCGTAATTTTGGATGCGCCGAAATTGACCTTGGCATCCTTGACGCCCTGTAAATTCTTTACGTTTTTCTCAAAGATTCCAGCACAATTGGTGCAGGTAAAGCCTTGAACCCGATATACCGTCTTGTCTAGGTTCTGTGTATCAGATGCCACTTTCAACCAACTCCTGACTATGAATCGAGGCTAGACGTACAAGCTGTCTGATGTGGTCATCCACCAGGGTATAAAACACAAGCTTCCCTTCCTTGCGGTATTTAGCCAGCCCGAGCTGCTTTAATGTACGAAGATGGTGTGAAGCTGTTGCCGTGGAAGCACTAATGATATGAGCGACATCGCAAACGCACAGTTCATTTTCTTCACAGAGCGCATAAGCAATCTTCATTCGCGTCTCGTCTGCAAGCACCTTGAACATTCTGGCCATGAGGTCGATTCGCTGTGTAAGCAGCGCAGACTTTACCTTGTTGACCTTCGTTTCGTCATAACAATATATTTCACATGAATCCTTTTCTTTATTGCTCATGCCGCACCTTCATTCAAATGTATATTTGATTATGATTATATACTTAATTTTTTACTTATTCAAATATAGATTTGAATATTGGGTTTAGGGAAAATGGCATAAAAAACACCAGATCCCTTAGGACTGGTGTTTGCGGGGCAGAGCTAGTGAGGTGCATACTTTGTAATGATTTCTTCATAATTCGCGAGATAAGATGAATTCTTTAACTCGTTGCACATTTGTAACGAAAGCAGCGCGCTTTCAATTAAGTAACTTCGCGGCGAACGCTGATTGAACATTTCCTCTTGGATAAAGTCTAGGAGCTGCAAATATTTTAAACGCACAGGCTCATTCAACAATTTCTCGACCTGTTTTTTCATTTCCGAGGTTGCTTCGAAAACATCGTGAAATATTTTATTTTTGGTATTGGGGGAATCAGGCAGCCATGTATTTAAAATGTCAGGATCAAGAAGCTGTTTGCCTGACTGTGCAACATCAAGGACAACCGATTGGATTCTTGCTACGCAGTACCGAATGACGTCCAAGTGATTGAGGTCTGATGCTTTGGCCATAAAATTGTACTGGATGGTTTGCTGCAGCATTCCTGAAAACAAAATGGCACAATCGAGCAAGTAGGGTTCTTTATCGGAACCGAAAAGATCAATAAACCTGCGATAAATCCATCTGATACTTTTGACGTGCATCAATTTAATGAACTGCCGCAGATCAGGATCATTCGAAGCGAGTACTTCATCGATGAGGGCGAACATCTTATTTCGTTGATTCGACTGCATGATCAGGTCAAGCTGTTTAATGAATATTTCGACATCTGCAAGATCCTCACCGATTAATAACTGGTTTCGAATTTCTTCGTATTTGAGCTGGATATGATGGAAAACAGCCTTGAACAATTCACTCTTGGATGGGAAATAGTTGTAGAAGGTTCCTTTTGAAATGCCTGAGAAATCAAGAATATCTTGAATGGATGTAGCCTGATATCCTTTTTCTCTGAACAATTCATGTGCTTTTTCCATGACATGCTGTTTACGGTCAATCATTTCGAACATCCCCTCCATTTCCCAGAGCCTTCAAAAAATTATACGATAAATTGCATGAGTAGTTCAAATGGATAACAGTAAAAATAAACATATTGCAAAATTTTTTTGAAGGGAGTAGTATATTGTAATGTAACTTAAAAAGAACAACAGTACAAAAAAATATACTATCGGTTTAATTGGAGGTTAATTCATGAGTACGGAAGTACAACATAAAGCAAAATCACCTTATGGTATTATCGCGATTCTGCTGGCGGGTGCATTTGTTTCATTACTGAATTCGACACTGCTCAATGTAGCGCTCCCATCCATGATGGAAGATCTGGATGTCGGTGCTTCTACGATACAATGGTTGGCGACGGGATATATGCTCGTGAATGGTATATTGATTCCGACTACCGCATTCTTAATTCAAAAATATTCTGTTCGCCATTTATTCATCGCCGCTATGCTGTTGTTTACGATCGGTACGATCGCATCCAGCATGGCTCACACGTTTCCGATCCTGCTGCTGGGCAGAATGATTCAAGCGTCTGGTTCTGCGATCATGATGCCGCTCTTGATGAACGTTCTGCTTGTCAGCTTTCCTGTTGAAAAACGGGGAGGTGCTATGGGAATTCTCGGTCTGGTCATGATTTTCGCTCCAGCCGTCGGACCGACGTTGTCCGGATGGATTGTGGAGCATTATCATTGGAGAACTTTGTTTTACATGATCATTCCAATTGCACTCTTAGTATTGATTTTTGCCTTTTTCAAGCTCAAGGACAAGAAAGATAAAAACAATATTACCATCGATGCGGTGTCGCTTATTTTATCCAGCCTAGGATTTGGCGGCATTCTCTACGGATTCAGTTCAGCCGGGGATAAAGGCTGGGACAGCCCGCATGTGTATTTGAGCTTAATCATCGGTTTTATCTCCTTGGCGCTGTTTATTTATCGTCAATTTAAGATGAAGACACCGATGCTTGATTTTAGAGTTTATAAATATTCGATGTTTTCTCTCGCATCCGGTATTGCGATTTTGCTGAACATGGCTCTGTTCTCGGCCATGATTCTTATGCCGATTTACCTGCAGCAATTGCGTGGCATATCGCCGATGGATTCTGGACTTCTGATGCTGCCAGGAGCGGTGATTATGGGTATCATGTCTCCGATTACCGGCAAGCTGTTTGATAAATATGGAGCGAAAGCATTGGCATTGACTGGCTTAAGCATCACGGTTGCTACAACTTACTTTTTCAGCATGCTTTCCTTTGACACGTCTTATCCTACGCTCCTGTTGATGTATTCGGTTCGGATGTTTGGGATGTCGATGGTGATGATGCCGGTCATGACGAACGGCTTGAACCAGCTGCCGGCTCGAATGAATCCGCACGGTACGGCGATGAACAGCACGATCTCTCAAGTGGCTGGCGCGATTGGTTCTGCGCTGCTCGTTACGGTCATGTCCACTCGAGCGAAAGCACACGGGGAACAGCTGATGCAACAAGAGCTCGGCAAGCTGACAGAGCAGCCTACGCCAGATATGCTGGAGCAGCTGCAAAACCAAGTGACGGGCCAAGCGACATTAAACGGAATCAATGATGCGTTCCTAGTCGCGGTCTTTATCGCGGCAGGCGCACTGCTGCTGGCTTTCTTTATCAAGCGTCCAAAACCGGCAGAACAGCAGCAGGGACATGGATTGCAACAATTGAAAGAGGAAACGAATTGATGTGAGAAGGCGCCTTTGCGGCGCCTTTTTTTGTGTACATAACAAGTCCGAAAGAATAAGAGATCTGGAACGTATGAATAATAAGAAAAGGACACATTGAAAAGTGACGGGAGGGAACGAGATGAGCCAACAGTCGGCACCATCGGCCAACATTCGTTTTTGCAGCACCGATATTGGCGGGCTTTGGAGTATATACCAGCAGGAAAGCATCAATATCTGTTTTTTGACTTTTTTTGTTCATCATGTGAAAGATGAAGAAATTACAATGATCGCGAAGGAGTCTTTAAAGCAAACCGAGAGTCGTTTGCTTCGGATGAAACAGTTTTTTGAAGAAGAGAGGTATCCGATCCCGGATGCGTTTTCTGTAAACAGCGATGTTCAATTGGACGCTCCGCCGCTCTTTCATGATCCCTTCGTGCTGAGCTATGTATATATGATGAATCGATTATCGATGATTAATTACGGCTTTATTGCTGCGAATGTCTCGCGATTAGATGTATTTGAGTTTTTTAAAGAATGCATTCAAACATCATCGGACATGTACGGGAAAGCATTGAAGCTGATGATGGAAAAGGGAGTTTATGACCGACCGCCGAAAATGAATTATCCCGCTCACAACGAGTATGTGCAGAAAAATAATTTTTTGGACGGCATATTTGGTGAAAATAGGAGGTTAAATGCCGTCGAGCTGACGGAGATCTTTTTCAATATTGAGCGTAATTATTTCTCCATTATTATCATGCTGGGATTTGCACAGGTGATCAAGGATAAGAAGCTTCGAGATTTTATCATCAGGGGTAAAAATATTAGCGAAAAGCAAATTGAAGTGTTCAATAAATTATTGATGGAGGAAGACCTGTTGGGCATGGTGACGGTAAGCATGGAGGTCACGGATTCCACGACCAGTCCCTTTTCGGAAAAGCTGGTTATGATGCTCATCCATACCTTGAATTCCGTCGACATTACTTTAATATCGCATGCTTTGTCTCTTTCAATGAGAACGGATTTGTTTGCGCATTATACCAAGTTCGCTGCAGAAGTTATGCAGTATGCGAAGGATACCTTTGATATTGTGGTGGAGCGGCAATGGCTGGAGCAGCCTCCGCTTGTAACGGATCGGCGACAATTGATTTACTCAAACCAATGAATGTAGAAGAGGGGCTGTCCCAAAAGCAATGTCGTACAGTCGTCGTTTAAACTTTCTTGGCTGTTCGGGTTCGTATCTGGTTCCGGTTGCTGCCTACTATGGATGCGTTAATTAATCATCAAAGGTTACCATCCACTTTCAAAGGCAAACGCTAACGCTCCTCCACCAGATACGAGACCCTTTGCTTAAGCTTCGACTTGTCCTTACGACATAAACTCGTAGGGGACGCCCCTTCTTGTTGGTTATTCTTGTTATTATGTTGGCTGTTCAATATCGGTTTGACCAATAATTCCGTAAAAACAGAGGCGGGTCAGATCTTCAGCTATGGGAAGCACTTTAGAATAAACTTCTTCTCTTCCCAAATAATCCTTGAACATTTGAAAATATAAAAGGATGGCTTCATTCGAGATGTTCGGATTAACGTACCCCATTTTTTTTCCTTCTTCAAAAAAATGGACCAGCCTTGGCAGTGCTTTATCTATATAAAACTTTTCAATATAGCTGTTACCGGCAGCATACTCTTTCATAAAATAGCGATAAAAGTCTTCATGAATTTGCGAAGCGTTTTCTTTTTTATTGAAAATCAACAGCTTGATTTTTTCCGGGTAGGAGAGATCGCTGTTTAAGACCTCATTCATTTCATTCCACACTTGATCCACGTAATACAGAACGACCTCATGAGCTAGTTGATTCTTGCTTTCGAAGTAATTATAAATCGTTACTTGTGAAACCTTCGCCTTCCCCGCAATTTCAGCGATAGATACTTTCTGTACGCCATATTCCATGAATAAAGCCAAAGCGGCTTCCAAAATATCTTTGCTTTTTTGTTCTCTGCGTTTTTGAAACCCGTCCAATATCATTCACCTCCAATATATTGTAATCATTTNATATCATTCACCTCCAATATATTGTAATCATTTTTTTGAAATATAACAATATAAATATTACAAAACTATTGTCATTCTGAATATTTATTTATATTATGAAATAAATGAATTAAAACATTTCATGAAATGGGGAAGACCGAACATGAATATATTAAAGACGGTCAATTTATCGAAAAGATTTGGAACATTTGAAGCGTTAAAGGGTGTGAACATGGAAGTGGGCCCAGGGGAGGTCTATGGTTTCATCGGGCCGAACGGAGCGGGAAAATCGACCACCATTCGGATACTGTTAGGCATGTTGAAGGCGACCGAAGGCGAAGCTGTAATTTTGGGGAAGGACGTTTGGAAGGATGCAGTCGAAATTCATAAGCGTCTCGCTTATGTTCCTGGCGATGTAAGCTTGTGGCCTAATCTTACCGGAGGAGAGGTCATTGATCTATTCTTAAAGCTAAGAGGAGATACCGGTCATCAAAGACGCAATGAGCTGATCGAGGTCTTTGATTTGGACCCGAGGAAGAAATGCAGAACATACTCTAAAGGAAATCGTCAGAAGGTTGCATTAATCGCTGCATTTGCTTCTGATGCCGATCTGTTTATTTTGGATGAACCAACTTCAGGGCTGGACCCCCTGATGGAGATGCAGTTTCAAAAATGCGTATTAAAAGCGAAAGAGGAAGGGAAAAGCGTTCTGCTTTCCAGTCATATTTTATCTGAGGTGGAAAAGCTGTGCGACAAGGTGGGGATCATTCGGGAAGGAAAAATCATTGAGAGCGGAACGCTTGCCCAGCTGAGACATCTAACGCGTACGCAGATGCTCGTGGAAACAAAGCGTCCTATCCCTCATTTAACAGAAATACGGGGTGTGCATGAAGTGCAGCAAGAACAACAGCTCTATACGTTTCAAGTGGATACAGATGCTCTGGAGCAGGTAATGAAAGAAATTGCACAATGCGGAATCTTACGAATGGAAAGTGCACCGCCTACGTTAGAGGACTTATTCATGCGTCATTACGATGGCAAGCAGGAATCTAAAGGAAGGGGGGCTTAATATGAACGAATTATTTCAAAAGGTTTGGATTCTTTATCGTTTTATATGGCGGCGAGACTGGCTTCGAATATTCGTATGGATTGCAGCGATTACCTTCTTCACAGTACTTATTGCCATCTCACTGAATGATTTATATCCGACGGATGCGGATAAAGCCGCAATTGCCGCAACAATGGAAAATCCGGCGATGACCGCGATGATTGGGAAAAGCGAAGGACTAGATCATTACACGACAGGAGCGATGGTATCCCATCAAATGCTGCTCTTTACCGCAATTGCGGTTGCGATTATGAATATATTGATCATCATTCGGCATACAAGAAACGATGAAGAGGAAGGCAGGCTTGAGCTGCTGCGCTCTCTCCCAACAGGCCGTCTGTCTCAACCAGGTGCCGCGATTTTTGTAGCCCTTACGGTCAATGTGCTGTTATCAATGATCGTAGGTTTAGCTTTATTTGCTTTAAATATCGAAAGCATCGATTTCAGCGGTTCCATGTTATATGGGACAGCATTAGGTGCGAGTGGTTTGCTGTTTGCAACTGCAGCTGCTTTCTTCGCGCAGCTTACCGAAAACAGCCGAGGTGCTTCGGGATATTCGTTTGCCGTCTTAATCGCGGCTTATTTGATCCGGGCAGCAGGGGATGTCGGCAGTGAATGGTTATCATGGCTTTCCCCTTTAGGTTGGGTAATGGCCACAAATGCTTACGTACACAACGATTGGATACCTGTCTTTTTGATGATCTTCACAGCCGCGGCGCTAACTGCACTTGCCTTCTATATGAATTCAATCCGTGATATCGGAGCGGGATTGCTTCCCTCCAAACCTGGAAAAGAGCATGCTTCTAAGTCATTACTCAGTCCGTTCGGTCTGGCCTTCCGACTTGGACGTACAGGCTTCATCGCCTGGGCGGTCGGAATGCTGGTCTTGGGCATGTCCTATGGTTCTGTTCTGGGTGATGTAGAGTCTTTTGCGAACGAGATTGAAATGTTGATTGATGCTCTGCCTCAAACCGATGGAGTTACACTGAGGGAGCAGTTCATTGCGATGATCCTATCGATTATGTCGATGATCTGTACGATACCTGCTTTAATGTCGCTGCTCAAATTGAAAGGGGAAGAAAAGAGGAATCGGACGGAGCATCTATTAAGCCGTGTAGTTTCAAGAGCGAAGCTGCTCGGCGGGTACAGTGCGATGGCTTGGTTGTCGAGTATTTGCATGCTCTTCTTGGCTGCCTTCGGTTTGTGGATTGCTGGAGAAGCTGCAGTGGATGGCGGAATTTCGTTTATAACGGTGATGAAAGGCGCCTTCGTTTATTTGCCTGCAATGTGGCTGATGATCGCTATCTCAGTTTGGCTTTTCGGGATGTTTCCGAAATATACAGGCTTCGTTTGGCTGTATTTAGGGTATTCCTTTTTCACCGTATATATGGGAGGCATGCTGCAGCTGCCGGAGTGGATTGGGAAGCTGTCACCCTTTGGAAATGTTCCGATGATTCCAGTGGAGGAGCTGAGCGCATCAGGATTCATCCTTCTCCTCGTATTGGTCGCACTTTTTATGGCAGCGGGAGTGAGCGGCTACAACCGCAGAGATGTTCATGGCTAAAACATAGAGGGACATGGAAATTTGGACTGCTCTTTGGATATAATGGGATTTAAGGATAAACCTAATCTTTTGAAATCTGTGATGTGAAGGAGCTGTTGAATCCGTGGCTTTGCGGCTAAATCCTTACCTTATGTTGGACGGAACGGTGAAAGAAGCGATTGCATTTTATGAGCAGGCATTGGATGCTAAGGTGATCCATATTCAGAAGTTCGGAGATATGCCGGCCGATCCGAAATTTCCAATGCCGGAAGAAGCGAAGGAACGGATTGCACATGCTTTATTAAAAGTGGGGGAGACGGATTTGATGCTCTCTGACACGTTTCCTGGCAATGCGGTTCGCATGGGTGACAATGTTTCGATCTGTATTACTACGAACGATCCTAGCCATTCGAGACAAATCTTTGAAGCGTTGGAGAAGGACGGGCATGTGAGGATGCCGCTTCAGGAAACGTTCTGGAGTCCTGCCTATGGGACCGTGACCGATAAATATGGGGTCACATTTCAAATCACTACAGAAACCAGCGACTGAAGAAAGACTTCGAAGGAAGCATACAATCAGAGATGAAAAAACAGGCGCCGGTTTGTTAAACGGCGCCTGTTTTGCTGCCCAAGTAAGGGCAATTTTACGGTTGTTAAATCACGGTTTATTCGTTCATTGCTTTGATTAGGTTATAGATGAGCTGTGCTGCATCTGCACGAGTGGCTGATGATTTCGGACCGAAACTTCCGTCTTCAGCCACAACCAGCACTTGCGCTAGGTTTAATGCGTCAACGGCTTCCTTCGCGTAATCGGAAATGTCTGCTGCATCTCTTAAAGCAGGCACTTCTTCTCCGCTTGGCTGCAAAGTATAGCCGCTGGTCACGATGGCGCGATACAGCAGGGCGGCCATATCTTCTCTTGTTAGTACGTCGCTTACACCGAATGTGCCGTCTGTCTTACCTTCGGCAATCCCCAGCTTTTCAGCAGCTGCAACCGCTTCGTAGTACCATGCGCCTTCTTTCACGTCTGTAAAGCTGCTGTCAGCGCTTGAATCCGCTGCATCTAGGAATTTCACCAGCATTTGAGCAAATTCAGCCTTCGTCAGACTTCCTTGCGGATCAAATTGACCTGAAGATTTTCCTACGACGATGCCTCTTGCAGCGATGGCGAGGATTGCATCACTTTCTAATATGCTGGAATTAAGATCATTGAAGCTGACCTTAGAATACAAAACAGTATATGAGCTGAAATGTTCTGGTTGAAATACGGCCATATTGGATGTAAACAAACTTTTACGTACAACTTCCAATTCGTCTCCAACATAATAGACGACAACTTGATTCGGGTTTTGTCCTTCTTGAAGCGTATATGGAAGTTTGATAGTGATTGGATAACCGGTCCACTCCACAATGTTGCCATCTACCAAAAGTGTGAAATCATATACGGCGTGATCTACTACGTGTGGTATCACAGACGCAGGAATATCCTCTGCCGAAGCAATTGCAATACCTATAGTAAGTTGTTGTGCATCGTTTTGAACGATTTCCTTTAGGAATTTCGTATCTAATTCCACAAACGAATCTAGCGTTTCGATAGTTATAGAGTGAAGGGCTTCCGTACCTAAGTTGCGAAGCCAATTTGTCGGCAGTTGTATATCGATTTTATTCAAATTATTTGCTGCGTTTACTTGGATTTTAATTTGACCATCCGAAGCATTGTTGAGAGCTTTCTCCAAGTTTCCTACAGTAACTTTTACGGATGCTGCTCCGTTGCCGCTATTTTTTGCCTCAACCAAGATGTTTGAACCATTCACGACCGTAGACGTTGTTGAGCCAGAGCTGGAGCCCGATGATGCACCATTACTGGAAACGACATCAACTTCGTAAATCGCACTGATTCTTCCATCGATGGATTGTACCCTTACTTCAGTTTGTCCCACATTATTAGCTGTAACACTAAAGGAGGTTTTGCCAGTCTGTTCGTTGTATACGACATTCGTAACTGTGGCTACATTACTGTCTGCAGCTGTTACTACAAGCTGCTTGAATGTCGCATTGCTAGGCTGGACAGATGCTGTAACGGTCTTCGTTTCCCCGATCACAAATCTGCCTGCTGGACTGTCAAGATGAATGCTTTCAGAGAACTTCTGATTTTCTACGTTCGAGAGAAGAGCCGTTAAATAAATGAGCGGAGAGTTGTAGTTCAAGGCTTGCTCGTTGCTCTCCCAGTCAACTGTTGCCTGATTATATGCTTTGGCAGGGAAGTTGAATTTCCCGTTGTTGTTCGGTCCTCCCGGCATATATCCGTTCGGCATTTCAACAATAAAATCTCTCATATAAATCTCATGGTGCGTAATATGGACCCGGTTTTCGCCATGACCCGTAATAAAGCTGAGCTGCAGCGGGTTGATACCAAGAAGATAATTCAAGTTGCCGGCTGCGACTTGGATCATTCGCTCATCGTATTGTTCTATCACGCGGCTGCCAATATCTAAGCTGACCGCAACGCTGGCAACATTGGAGTTCGCTCCCCAATAGAAGCCTTTATTGGTTGAATTGCGCCATACGGCTTGGTTGATGGCCGTATCGATGACCATATTTCTCCATTCGCTATATCTCGGCACGAACCATGCTTTGACTTCTTCGCTTGGTGCTGCTCCGCTTAAATAATGATAGAAACCGATCAGTTCCAAGCTGCCAATTCCATGAGAGAAATCGGTCGTCTCGAATTTCGATTCGAAGGCCTGGTAGTTCGCGACAACATAGTCGCTATACCTGGCTTCGCCCGTAGCTCTATACAGTACTGCGGCCGCATAGAAGCGGTCATTTAAATCGTCATTGTCATTGTAAGGTCCGTCAGGTTGAGCGATAAATTCCGGATGTGCTTCGAGGTAGTTCCAGCCTTTTACCGCAGATGCTAATAACGTGTCCGCATATTCCTCTAATCCCGGTACATCTTTGAATACGATATACGCATGCGCAAGAGCGCCTACGGTCGTAGCGGTTTGAGAAGTCGGGATCACGCTATCCGGTCCAGTCCCATCCATAATATAGCGGTTTGGCACCGGTTCACGAATGACATAAGCATAAAATCCGCCGGATTGTTCCTCCTGCATCTTCAAGAAGAAATCCGTCTCAAACTTAATTTCATCGAGCAGGTCTGGAATGCCATTGCCGCTCTCTGGAATGTTCAACTGACCATCCTCGAATTGGTTCGGATAGCTTTCATAAGCCCATAACAAGTCCGATACAGCCGTTGCGGCAGCGGTTACATATTTACCCGTATCACCCGCATCCCACCATCCGCCGGATACATCCTTCGTTACGTTTGGATCCGATTGAAGAGGGAGATTCGCGTCATCCTTATGCTTGCCGGTACGAGCGAAAGGTCCCGCATGCTCAGGAAGCAGATCTACATTGGCTCTTTGATAGTAAAAGAACTTTTGCACATCATTTAGCAGAGTATCATAAACATCCGGTCCGATTTCAAAAGGCACGGAAGGTTCTGCCACACCGTCTACGGTGATATAGTATTCACCGATGTCATTCAATGCGGAGAAATCGGCTTTGAATACTTTTTCGCCGGACAGCTCATCGTAGGCGGCAACCAGCGTCAAAGTACCGGAATAGGCGGTGCTGTTGTCGGAGGTTCTTTTTACTTGGAAAGGCGTACCGACATCAGCGGATAATTCATTATAATAACCGCTGACATGTGCATATTTTTCACCGTAGTTCAAATACCCAACCTGATTCACTTTGATGGGCGCATAGCTTCTTTCCTTATCTGGAGATGTCACCTTAATGTTCGTAATCCAGAAAGTGATCGGCGTGTCATTGCCCGCCATTTTGAACAGCTGAATTTTGCTTTCATCGAAAAGCGGTTCGCTGTCAAAAATATGTTTGAGCGGAATGGAAGCATGCTGCCATTCGGTGGTCACCTCAATGTAATCGCTCACATTCACAAGCGCACTGATATTCGTTTCTTCAGGAACGTCATCGTCCGTATAGAAGTCGCCGTTTTCGTCTAATCTTTCATGAACGACGTCTAGGAACCCGATATCGAATGTTTCTCCACCGACCTTACCGACAATGTCGAATTCCAAAGTCCCATTCTCGTAATAAGGGCTCAAATCGAACGACTGCCAGCCGTTGATGACGAGATGGTCTGCCCACCAGCCATTTGTTTCAACCTTGCGTGCATCCTGCTCCAAATACGTTTCTTGGGTCACGGTCGTTCCAAAACCCCATCCATTATCGGTAATTTGGATATCACGAAGCTTGTTCCAATGCTCACCCCCCGGTGGAAGGTATGGATTGGAATCTGAAGCAGCTGCCCCAACAGGTAGAGCAATCGTGAAAGCGATTGCAAAAATGAGAAAATACATTGCCGCTTTCCTTGCCAGATTCGTTCTTGATGTGTGCTGCACGTTTTGTATCCCCTTTCATAATTGAAGTACAAGGGAATATTAACAAATATTCGGAGGGGAAAATACATGGAAAATTATTGATTTTCTCATGTGAATATTTTAGAATTCATGGATGATTCATGAATATAGGGTCATCGCTCCTGCTAAAATCTTAGTCTGAAGCGATGTCCCTGTATTATTTTCTGCCAGGTTCGAGTTTCCAGCGCAGTCTTCTTTTGGCCTGTCTTGCGGCTTCAACTGTTTCTGGTGTATCTTCTCGCATCTTACGAAACAGCTTAGTGATCCCGTACGCTGCCCAAAACAATCCGACATAAATGAGGAAAATATAGAAATAGTTAACCCACTTGTATCTTTCGAACAATTCGAGAAACGACAGCAGCGGCTTAAAACCGAATCCAAAAATGACCGCAAGGCCTGTGGAATAGAGGAAATAGTTTTTATGGTGATTCACGGTCCATTGATACAGGAACATGATGGCGGCAGGAATAAAGGCTGCATCCAATGAAAAGCTGGACAAAAAAGGCATCAGCTGGTATGGATATGCCCGCAATCCATGACGGATTCCATACGTGTCGACATAGGCAAACAGCGCGTGGGAGGCAAATCCGAAAAAGGCGATATGAAATATCTGCTTCCGATCGATGTATAGATAGATGAGAATCAAAGGGACAACCAACATCCCTAAGATCACCCAGAACTGCCAGCTGTCGAAGCCGGAGTAGAGCTTCCAATATTGATATCCTTGGTCAGTCAGCTTCTCCTGTCCAGATACAAGCTTTTAAAAAAAATTGCCGCTGTTTTTGATCCATTATTTTAAACCGCTCCCTTCAAGCTGTATCATTATTTTCCCTATGCATTTTGTTTTTATCCAACCTGCGGGGTATGAAAATCTCAAGCGGCCATGCATGAAGACCATCATATACAGCCAAACTAATCCTATTCATTGTCTGCATAAGGACAGGAGGACACTGAATGGGCATCTTTATACGTAAGGCGAAAAAAAGCGCGAACATTCAAGTTCCTGAAAGTCCGATCCTGCAAGAAATGGCGGATAAAGTCATTGATACGCAGCTGAAGAATACGTTGGAGTTGTTTTCAAATGTATTTCAGCAGGATATGGATTTTTCAATCCGTACTTTTTATTTGTTCCGAAAGGTCCCCGCAGCTGCCGTTTTTATCAGCAGTATGGTGGATAAGGATCAGATCAACCAGGACATTCTGAAGCCGCTGCAAGAAAAATCGCAGCCGAGAACAAAGCCAGTATCGCTGACTCCTTGGCTTCTGGATGATGTATTGTATCATTACCAAGGGAACTAGAGGGGCAAGTATCCAAATTGCTGGACGGGCTGCTTCGAGGGAAAACCGTCATTGTGATCGAAGGAGAGGCTCAAGCGATATTACTTGATACATATAAGCCGGAAATTCGCGGCATCTCTCAGCCCGAGACAGAACGAGTTGTAAGGGGACCTCGGGACGGCTTCATTGAACAGATTCATACGAATATTTCGCTGCTTCGTCATAGGCTGCCGGTGCCGGAATTTCGTGCTGAGGCGATGGAGGTCGGAACGAGAACGAAGTCGAAAGTGGCGATCTGTTATGTGGATGGTATCGTCGATAAGGAACTGCTGAGCGAAGTGAAGAAGAGAATAGAACGCATCCAGATAGATCGTGTGTTGGATGCGGGATACATAGAACAATTCATTGAAGACAATCCTCGGTCACCTTTCCCGCAAGTGCAGAATACGGAAAGACCGGATAAGGTCGTAGGCAACATTTTAGAAGGCAGAATTGCGATCGTGGTGGACGGTACTCCTTTTACGCTGCTCGTACCGGCTGTGTTCAATCAGTTTTATCATACGAGCGAGGATTACAATGAACGATGGATGATTACTTCGGTGATTCGTCTTATCCGCTTCGTCGCGCTCATTTTTTCACTGACGTTCACTTCTTTGTATGTGACCGTCCTGTCTTTTCACCCAGAAATGATTCCCGCAAAGTTTATGGTTGCAGCGGCCAGCGGTCGGGCGGGGGTGCCATTTCCGGTTTTTATCGAAGTGCTTCTAATGGAAATCGCCATGGAGATTTTGCGGGAAGCAACGGTTCGAATGCCGCAGCAGGTGGGGGGAGCACTGTCTATCGTGGGTGTTTTGGTCGTGGGACAAGCCGCTGTACAGGCCGGTTTCGTGAGTCCGATTACAGTTGTCATCATTGCGATGTCGACCATTGGTTCATTTGCGACCCCATCTTATAATGCAGCTACGGCATTTCGAATGCTTCGCTTTCCGCTTATTGTTCTTTCCGGTTCGTTCGGTTTGCTCGGTCTAGCGACCGGTCTGATGCTGATCATCAATCATATGCTGAGCTTGCGTTCGTTCGGGATTCCTTATATGGCTCCGGTCACTCCGGGAAGTTTCAATGGGCTAAAGGATTCATTGATTCGTGCTCCGCTAGCCTGGATGAGAAGACGTCCTCCTCGACTTCACGCACCAGACGCCGTAAGGGTAAGCAGCAAAGGGATAGGAAGCAAGAACAAAAAGAAGATGGGAAAATCATCTGTTTTTCGGGGGAGAAAAGGAGGGGATTCCAATAAATAAACACAGCGAATCGATCTCAACCGTTCAAGTAGCCGTTATAACTACCAGCACGATGATAGGTATACCTGTACTTGCGCTTCCCCGTTTTGTCGCAGATCAAGCAGGATCCGGCGCACCGCTGGCAAGTGTGATCGGTGTAATGATTACATTTGCCGGACTGCTGGCTACGCTGTTATTGGGAAGACGTTTTCCAAGTGAAACGATCATCGGATATAATCAAATCATTTTAGGCAAATGGCTGGGGCGACTGATGAGCCTGCTTCTGGTCGTTTTTTTTGTCCTGCTGATGGGGTTGGAGATAAGGCAGTTTGCCGAAGTAGTTGCCGGGGCCCTCCTTCCGGATACGCCGATTCGAGTTTCCATTTTTATTATGATCTTTCTGTGTGTGGCTGCGGGATTCCAAAGCGTAGCTACGTTTGCATATATCCATTTTTTTTATTTTCCGCTCATTCTCATTCCGTTTTTCATTGTGATGATACCGGCATTTCGTGATATAACATCATATCATTTACTGCCGATCGCCGGGAGCGATTCTTCGCTTAGATCCATGCTGGGAGGAGGTTTAGTGACTGCACAAGCGGTTCTTAATTTTATCATTGTCGGCATGGTGATTCCTTTTATGAAAAAACCAAAGCACTGTGTGTCTGGAGGAATTTGGGGCTTCATTATCGGAAGTGCAATGGTCATCGGCCTTATCACCATGACGGTAGGGGTATTTGGGGAGCGCGAAATCGTCGAATTAATATGGCCGACATTGGTGCTCGGCCGGATGATTAAAGTTCCCTCTGAAGTACTAGCACGTGTAGATTCGATCCTGCTTATCTCTTGGATATATGCTGTGTTCACAACGACATTGTCCTATTACTTCATCGTTGTAAGGGGGGCGGGAGAATTGTTTCGTTTTCATCGATATCGGCTCATTTCGATCATTGGAGCACCGATTATTTTCACGATTGCAGTCATCCCGCGAAACATTATGCAGATGTACAATTATATTTTGGCGGTCACGCTATGGGGTCTTTTGATCTGTATTGTGCATCCAGTTTTTCTTCTTATTGTGGCGAAATTAACAGGCAAGAAGGAGGGGATGTCGTGAAGAGGATCTGTGTCCTCTGTATCCTATTATGGGTTTCTCTTCTTACGAGCGGCTGTTGGGATCGTTATGAGCTGGAGGAACGCGCGAATATTCTAGGTCTTGCGATTGATAAGGCCGATCAGAAAGACATGGAAATGGATCCTGAGACAACACATCTGAAAGGGCAGTTTCCGGAAAAGGATCAGAGCTACCTTAAAGTGACGGCCCAAATGGCGATTCCCGGAAAAATCAAGCTGGGTCCGGAAGGGGGCGGAGGGCAAGGCTCATCCCAAACGGCTTGGGTACTGGAAACGGTTGGATATACCTTAGGCGATGCAATGGCAAATTTTCAACAGCAGCTGGCAGAAAGGTTGTACTTAGGACATCTGCAAATTATTGTTGTTTCTGAAGACATTGCGAAGGAAGGCATTAGAGAAATCAATGAATTTTTAAGAAGAAATGAAGAAGTGAGACGTACGGCATGGATGGTCGTTAATGATAAGGATGCTTCAAAGGTGCTGAAAATTACTCCGCCGATCGAGACGGTACCTTCTTTATATTTATCTGATACGCTCGATAATGCGGTCCGCTTCGGAAAACTTCCTAGAAAGTACTTAGGTAAATTTTGGATTGATTTAAATGATGTCGGTATTGATGCAATATTGCCGTCAGTGAAAATCGTTGAAAATAACAGGATCCTCGTTGACGGGATCGCCTTTTTTAAGCAAGATAAGCTGGCAGGGATGATTAAACCGCTTGAAATCGGCGCGTATATGGCGATGAAGGAGAAAAACCCAGGAGGATACTCCGTTGCTGTTTCGGTGAAAGGCGAGGAAGGGGTATACTTAGTACAATCCGAGGAACGCCGTTCCAACATCACGGTAAGCGTGAATTACGGCAAGCCCAGCGCAACGATACAAGTGGAAATTGATGCGGTCATCGAAGAGGAGGTCAAGACCAATTCGATTAACCTGGAAAAAATCTCTGAAATTGAGAAAGAGGTCAAGTTGAAACTAGAGACACTTGGTGAAGGGTTGATTCGTAAGTGGCAGAAAGCCGGTTCAGACGTCTTAGGGATCGGCGCGTTAGTCCGCTCCCAATATAGCGGGTATTGGAATCGGGAAGTTGGCACGCATGAAGAATGGCTTCACATCTATAAAGATATGGAGATTGAAGTCATAGCGGGTTGCAACATTCGCAGAACGGGTATGAAATGGAAATAACGAAAAAAGCACCCACTTGGGTGCTTTTGGTATGTAAATGCCTTATCCTGTAAGAGGCAGCTTAAAGTTCATTTTTAACTCTAGCTATACCTAAAGCCAAATGATGCCAGAGAATGCTCTCCACAGTATCGCATTGATCCTTTTCACATTCAACGATTAAAATGACCTCCGAATTTTTGCCTCGTAAAAGTCGATGTTGTTTTTTTATAATTTTGTAGTACGCAAGATCAATCAGGAAGCCCAATAGAAAACCAGCTGCTGTCCCAATGAGTCCCCAGTAGATCGGTCCCCACTGCAGTTTAAAGCCAATACTTGCTCCAATCACCGCGAAAGCTGTTCCTAGTGCAGCGCCTGTATTGATTAATGATATCCCGTCTGCATTGTGAATCGAATCGAACATCCTTCTTTCCACCTTGCGATTGGTCAAAGGAACGGCAAAAATGTTTTCTTTTCGGATTTTGTTTTTTTCTAATGCGGTGATGGCCAATTCCAAGTTGGTTGTATGTTCGAAAGTGGAGAAAATTTGATGCAATATTATCTCACCACGTTTCCTTTATTAATTCGAAAATTGGGATTTTGGAATTTCTTTATCAGAAAGTTCTTTTGCTCGGCATCAAACAGCTTATTATTTTCAACCGTGTTCATGTAGGAATCATACACGGCAAAGCCCCACATGGAGGGCATGTAGAGCAGCCATTGCGGATCAAGAATCGCGGTCGATTGCTGTACTTCCCCAAGAAATAGAAGCTGCACAGCGATCAATGTCTTGGAAAAATACAAAAAAATGATGGTCCACACCATGGCAAAAAAGGCTGTTAAGATTCGATGGATATACAGTTGTCCCAATCCAGGCATGAATAAAGACCAAATGACCGACATGACCGGGTTACGCTTGTCTAAATAATTGATTTCAAGTGCGCCTATGGTAAAGGCATTAAACGGCGCGTCCTCTCTTTCCGCAAGCAAATAAACCTTGTTCATATCCACCGTCGTTCGGTAACTGTCCCAAATACCGAATAAATATACCGGAATGTACATTAACATCCACCTTGGATCCAGTATCTCTTTTGCAGAATCAATATTTCCGCAAAACGAATGCACCATCGCAAGATTAATCTTCGCTTGATAATTGACAATGACCTCCCAAATAAAAAGGACCAGCCCCCGAAGATATTTACTTAGCAATAGGTGGCCAAATCCCGGGAAAGCAGCAGACCACCATGCGATCGTATAGGGATTCCGTAAATGAAATTGGGTGGTGCCGGCCGTACTGACATGTGCTTTGTATCTTCGAAATTTATTTTCTAAGTTCCTATAGCTGTCCATGGTCATGTTCTCGCTTTATGTTGAGGAATCAGTTTCTTATAAACCACTTACGTTTTCACCAATTGCTTTCGATCGGGAGCGAGCGGTGTCTGCTCCAACCACTGGTTCCTAATCATGATTTTCGATCCTGCCTCAGCAAATATGCCGATTTCGGCTAATAAACGGCTGTACATCACATGGAGATCATGCCTCTGACTGCCGGACATGGCGGCACCGTAATTATTGATGCCGAGCGAATTGATCCCGCTAATATGAAACATCATCAGCTTATCGGAAAAAGGGGGCTCGGTTGAATCTGTTACATCGTGGTCCCATGACATGGGAGATGGAAGATCTTCAATTCTCAGTGTGCTGCTGAATACTTCCATATGCTTGGTGGCAATTTGTTTGCCTCGGTTGAAAAATTTGCGAACTTCTTCAGATCTTGCAACTTGTGCGAAGCCCATGATGAGTCCTTTCCCTAAAGCGTTCGTTTGCATGTTTGAATAAAGATGGGTGATTTCTAAAGCATTCAGCGGCCTGACATCGCGTGAGAATCCGGAAAAAAATGTTTTCGGCGATTCCACATATTCTGCCCCGTGCGAAACGGAAATATAGGGCGGTCTAATATAGATACCTTTCGATAAGGATACTTCGGCCACTTTATTGTAAAGTTCCGTTGTAGACATAATGCATTCGGATATGAAATCACGGACGTCGGATCTCGCGATATTGGGCAGAGCGATCGTATATAAGCTGAAGCCGCTTTTGGTCGTCTGATGAAGATAATTTAAAAAGAACGTGTCAGAATACAACCTGGGGGCGTTCAAGTTTACATCATTGTCATTGAAACCGAATGGAATGGGGAATTTTTCATGAAGAAAAATGCCTTTAATCATCTCAACATGTTTTTTGGACAGGGATAACGCATACTCAACCACCTTCTTAATTTCCTGATCCTCTCTGTGGAAATAGGCAAGAACCAGAGAAGACATGGAGTTGCCGAGATAGGCACCCCACAAGTTTGCGATTTCGGCTGAGGTCAGTCTGACATTCTGATCTGTTACATGTTTGTTCCTGCGCAAGAAGAACGACTCCTTATTTAACGATAGATATATATTTATATAATAAAATGCCTCTATTTCCGAATTTTCATCCTCCGTCAAGCAACGAAAAATGCTGCACTGTTTACGGAAGCCGTTTCATTCTTTGCAGTGCCTTTTGAACTTGATCTTCGTAATGGGCAAGAATGATGCCGCCTTTAGTATCATTCAGCAGCATCTCCCGATACTGGGGCCATTGTTTCCCGGATTTCTCTTCCAGCAGCAATTTGATCTGAAGCTCTTGTTGCCTATGACGGAAGGATTGGACATCCACGCCTAGCGGTGGCGTTAAGATCGTTCCGATGCCTTCATCAACGGGCATGGAAATGATTTGTTCGAAGATCGACCGATCTGTCTCGGTCACCCTTGGATCAATAACATGAAGCCCGAATACTTCTGGAGTATCCGGCGTGAAGAAACTCCAGATTTTGAGGAAATCCCCTTTTTGTTCAATATCCGAAAGAGCCGAAGGAATCCGTTCAATCGCCTTCCCCTGCCGGATATAATGGACTTGCTCCCGTCCATAATGCGTCAGCAGAAATCCTTCCTCCCCTGCCAGCCAATCGAGAATTTCGGCACTCTTCTTTAATTGTTCAGCCCCCGCATTCACAGAAAATACGAATGGAACATCCGGTATGACCACGGAACGTATCGGTTGATCCCCAAAAGGATGGAACGGCACCCATCGAGCACTGGGATCATAAGCTTTGCTTCGAGCCTGTATACTGTCCGGATTCGATTCAAACGCGAAATCCTTCGTATCACCCAGTACGATGCCTGCACGGCCTCGGATGGCGTTGTTCCACTTCTGCTTGTCATCATTGAGGAACCAATCGGGATCAACAAGTCGCTCCTGAAGCACGAATAAAATGTCTTGAATCACTTGTTCGATGCGAGGATCGGTTTGCATATCGATGAATTGCTTGCCTTCGAGCTTATAAGGGTAGACCAGACCGTTTTTGAAGTATTCCGGCCATTCCAAAGAGATGGAGGTTCCGTATCCGGCCGTAGTGAAGCCATACGTATCCGCCTTTTCGTTACCGTCTGGGTCTTCATATGTGAAAGCCCGAAGCACTTGAATATATTCCTCATACGTTGTGGGGATGTCGAGATTTAACCGATCCAGCCAGTCTTGCCGGATGTAGTAGGATCGATACGAATTCTTGTCGTATGGAACGGGCGCTCGAACAAACTGATTATGAAATTGATAGCTTTTGAGCTCCGCTTCGCTCATCCAATACTTGAAATAATTCGGCATCATGTCCTCATTTACGTAATATTTCATATCAGCTAAGACGTTATGGAGGGCATAATGCGCTGCACCGTCCTCTCCCATATGAAGCCACATATCCGGCGGGTCATTGGATGCGTGAAATGCAGCAAGCTTCGCGTCATAGGCTTCGCCAGGCTCCATGTAGATCATATTCAATTGAACGTCAAATCGCTTTTCGATCGTTTGGCGGACAAAATCTTCTTCGGGATCAGGTAAATAGGTACCGCTGGGACTGCTCACAAACCAGTTCAATTCCATTTTTTGTTCCGCTTCCACTGCCGTGCTGCCTATGTCCGTGACCGCCCTCATTTTGAACGATTGGAAGTAGACGAAGGAGATGAATACGACGAAGACGGTCAATGATGTGAACACTAAATTGGTTTTTCCAGATAGAAGCTTCATCTTCATGCCTCCTGCGAATTGAAATCTATTGAAACCGACGGGGACGGAGATCTTGTATTCCTATTATATTCCCGCCGATTTTGAATATTAAATAATTATAGAGAAATAATGACGGGCCCTATTGATAGATTGAACTCTACTAACGGAGGATTCTATAATGCGGAATCATTGGTTTAATCGACTGTTTTTCTCTTATTTCCCCGTACTGTTCGTTGTCAGCCTAAGTCTTCTGTTCGTTACCTATTTAACAGTAACGGAAATGTCCAGGCGCGCCGCGATGGAAGCCAGCCAGGTACTTTCAGAACATATCGTCAAATCGGTTGACAATCTTCTTCAAGGGATTGATTCCGCAGCGACTGCTGAAATATTGGAGAACGATGCGATTCAGCGATTTTTTCAATCGAATGACACGGATCGGCGTGGCATGGAGGAATATCAAGCGGCTCGGGCACTAAAGGACATTCAAGATCGTCATCCTCAGATCTCCTCGATTTATTTATACCGAACGACCGGCAACCAAGTATTAACCACGACATCGCTTCTTCATCTTGAAGATTTCGGAGATAAACAGTTTGTCGGCAGACAAGTAACCAGTCAAGTGCCGTTTCGGTGGACGTCCAAAAGAACATATCAGGTCTGGCCAGACGAGGAAGGTACTGAAGTGATCAGCCTCGTGAAGTTTACACATTTGGCGGATCGAAGTTTAATGGTGATCAATGTCCGAGTCGAAACGTTACATACCTTGATTCGCAGCGTTTCAGACACACGATTGAATTACGTAGAGCTGGTAGATGAGAGCGGGTATCGAATTGCGTCCAAGGATTCCCAAGAGGTTCAGGAGGACATGTCCAAAGGAAGAGAATGGTCCCGGGCCAGTTCCACATATACAGGATGGTCGATCCGCACCGGTACCTATGATCAAAGCATCGTAGAATGGGTCACTTCATTATTTTATGTATGGATTTCCGCGGGTTGTCTGATTATTGTTTCTGGCTTGATCTGGCTCATTTACATTTCGAAATATCATTATTTTCCGATACATTTTATGAAGAAACGATTAACGGATTACGCGGATAAGACGGAACATCGAAGCCTGCCGCAAGAGAAGCGCAGTGAACTGCACTTTATCGCTGAAGCGGTACATCATATTCTGGATCAATCCAATGATTTGATAGAAAAAAATAAAGAAAATACCCATTATCGAAAACGACAGGCATTTCTCAGCATCATTGAACAGGCGAATGAGGAAAAGGCTTGGAAATGGGAGAACGAGCTGGCGGAGATCGGGATACGCAACGATTTTCATATGTTGACGGTTGTGATTATTGAACTGGACAAGGTGTCACATAACGATCGTTATAATCTTCGAGATTTACAGCTGTTAAAGTACGCCATTCGTGCCGCTCAGCAAGAGCTGGTAGATGAAGATAACGTTCAAGTATGGACTGAAGATATGGATCGAAACAGACTTTGTTCCATTTATTTTGTGCGAGGTTCAGGTGATACGGCAGAGCTAACGGCCTTGTTATGCGGCCAATTATGTCAATGGGTAGAACGTCATCTTCCGATGACGATTACAATCGGGATGGGGACATTTGAAGAGAGTGTCAGGGGTGCGGGGCACTCTTACCGGACAGCACTTGAACTGCTGGAATATAAATTTATGCTTGGTCCGAATCGATTGATCCGAACGGGTGATGCGAACTCTATGCCGCGCGGCGAATCATTCTTACTTGTGCCGTTCGTTCGTGACATCAGCAGCCATTATCGTGTAGGTAACTTCGAATGGGAAACCGTATTTGACGAGCTTCGGGATACGATGCGCTGCCGTTTATTTTCCAGATTGGAAATAACGAATATGCTTTATTACCTTATACACTCTTTGCATCAGGAAATCTCGGAGCTGCCCCATGAATTTGGAGAGCTCTGGAAAGATAGCTGCGAGTCTGCGCTTTATGATACGTTGGAACGTTCGGAAACGATGGAAGAGGTGATGAGTGCATTTAGAGAAATACTGATGGAATGTGCTCTAACTATGCAGGCCATGAGGGAGAGTAAGAGCAACCATCGGCAGGTTCAGGAAATTCAGCAGTTTATTTTAGAGCATTATGCGAAGCCGGAATTGTCACTCGCCTATATCAGCAGCGAGTTTGGCTGGAATGCCAGCCATTTAAGCATTCGCTTTAAAGAAGCTTTCGGGGTCAAGTTCATCGACTACGTCACCCAAATTAGGGTAGAGCGAGCAAAAGCACTGCTGCTGGAAAAAGAAAGCTGTACGAATCAGGAGATTGCCGAAGCGGTGGGGTACACGAATGTCATGACCTTTATGCGGGTGTTCAAAAAGGTTGCCGGATGTACGCCCGGTCAATACCGCAGCCAGCTAAAAAAATGATGACCTCACAAAAGCTGTGGCAAAAAAAATGAATATCCGGAAAAAAAATAGGCGATTTACGGCTCATTATGAACCATGTTACTTTGATCGCAACCCGCTGTCCATCTCAGGTGATTTCGAGCAGAATGAACTTGGCGGATTAGGCATGCAAGAGGGAGATGGGAGCGGGAATTGGATCAAAGGGGGGAAAACGTATTTGAATCCACACCGAAACAAGGAACGCCCACGGGTGGGTTTACATCCGAAATGGTGGTTCCAAAAGGAAAAGGTGCAGAAAAGATGGTTTGTGATATTGTCTGTCGGTCCATGCTTGTTCGGCTATTTGCTGTTCACGCTGTATCCGAATCTGATGTCAGTCTATTATGCGTTTCTAAACTGGAATGGCATATCCGAACCAGAGTTCGTCGGCTTCGACAACTTTGTTCAGCTGGTGAACGATCCGTTCGTCTGGCGGGCATTGTACCACAATGTGCTTCTTATGGTCATTGCACCTGCTGTGACGGTACTGATCTCTTTGTTTCTAGCTTATCTGCTTGTGAACAAAAATTATCGCGAAGCTCGTTTTTACAAGATATTGTTCTTCTTCCCGAATGTACTTGCCGTCGTCGTCGTTACACTGCTCTGGGCGTTTATATACGACGGGAATTTCGGACTGCTGAATGCCGTATTGAAGCTGGTGGGGATCGACAACGGAGGATACTACTGGTTAGGAAGCAAAGAAACAGCGCTTTGGAGCTTGATACCACCCATCGTGTGGGGCGGTGTCGGGTTGTATGTCATTATCTTCATGAACGCGATGCGCTCGATCTCGCCTTCACTGTACGAATCTGCCATCCTGGAAGGGGCAAACCACTGGACGAGGCTGATTCGCATTACACTGCCGCTGATTATGCCCATTGTTCGCGTGGCGATGCTGTTCTTGGTACTTGGCGTTCTGAAAGGGTTCGAGATGGTTTTGATCATGACGAATGGAGGACCATCAGGCTCTACCGATGTGATCGGGCTGTATATGTTCAATCTGGCCTTTGGAGCGGATTACCATAATTACGGCTACGCTTCTGCCATTGGTATGTTTTTGTTCGTCATTTTGGTCGGTGCGAAGCTCTTGATCGATAAATTTTTACCGAATGAGAATATTCAGTACTAAGGAGGGGAGGGAATCTAGGTGAGGACGCCAAGAACATGGATCGATTTTATATTAAGGCTGCTGCTGCTGCTCTGGGCGATTACGGTGATATTTCCAGTGATTTGGCTGCTATATGAATCTTTGAAAACCAACCCTGAATTCTTTCAAAACATTTGGGCGCTGCCCGAAAAATGGAACTGGGTCAATTATAAGCACGCATGGGAATCGTATGACATGGGCCGCACCATGCTCAATACGCTTTATTATGTCGGCGTAGGACTCGTGCTGGGAACATTCCTAACGACACTCAATGCATACGCTTTGACCCGATTCGCTTTTCGAGGACGGAAGCTGATCTGGGGGCTCATTATGCTCTCCCTCTTTCTCCCGGGTATTAATGCGCTGATCCCTCAGTATGTGCTCATGCGTGATTTACATATGACGAACAGCTTGACCGGCTTGATTATTTTGGACAGCTTGGGAGAAAGCGTGTTTTTCCTCATGCTGCTGGGCGGATTTATGCAGTCCCTTCCGGGAGAGCTCGAGGAAAGTGCCCGCATGGATGGCGCATCGTTATTTCAAGTGTTTTGGCGCATTATTGTCCCGCTCTCTACTCCGGGTATCGTGACGGTCGCGATATTCAAATTTCTCGGATTATATAACAATTTCCTGCATCCATTCATCTATTTAAGCGATCCCGCCAAATATACCATTGGTGTCAATATGTATCAGGCTAACAAAATGATGCAGTACACTGCGGATTGGGTAACGCTGTTTGCCGGCGTAACGATCGCGATGATTCCGTCTTTAATTGTGTATATCTGTTTTCAGCGGCAAATCGCTGAAGGTTCTACGCTTGGTGCGGTTAAGGGATGAACGTCATTTTACCGTTGCGGCCTTAATCTTGGAAAGCCCTTACAAAGTTGAAGGAGGAGAAGACAAATGGTTGTTCGAGTCAATAGGATGGCGGGTAGGACGTTTTTCTTCTGCGTATGGTTTTTGGTCGTGATGCTGGTGATATCAGCCTGCAGCAATTCGAATACGATTCAAGAGGATCCTGCCAATACGAACGGAAATGGCGGAAACCAAGTGGAGGAAGAAGAGGTCTATGCTGAAAACGGCCTTCCCAAGCATACCGAAGTGACATTGAAGGTAGGGTTTTTCCGCGCAGGAATGGGTCAAGAATGGTTCGATTATGCGATGGATACGTTCAAGGAGAAGTTTCCGAATGTTTCATTTGATGTGATTTCTTCGCCGAATATTAGCGATATTATCGGTACAAAAATATCAAGCCAGGACGACGAGGATATGTTTGATCTGTTCAATGGCAATCCACCGGGGGTACAGCTGGAATCATTAGTCTAGTTGAAGCCGGTAAGCTGGAATCGTTGGAGTCGGTATGGGACCAATCTATTTACGATATCGATCAGACGGTAAAAGAAATTACGACCGAAGGAACCTATGAAATTGCGGGACGATATTTGGACGAATCGTACACGATTCCGCTGTGGGCCAACGGAGGCGGACTCTTTTATAATCAGCAGCTGTTCGAGGAGCATGGCTGGAACCAAAATCCGAAAACGTGGGACGAATTCGTGAAGCTGCTGGAAGAGATTCATGCCGAAGGCATTATTCCGATTACGTTTCCAGGGCAGTATCCTTACTATCTAGACTATTCCTTCGGTCCGGTGAAAGCCTTCGAACTTGCTGATATTAACGGCAATTTGGAGCAATTTACGGAGGATTTCCGGAATTTCAACCTGCCTCAATACCTTGCCGAAGAGAATATCGAACGCCTGAATCGAATCTATGAGCTGGGACAGAAGGGCTATTTCCCATCCGGTATCGCGGCTCTGAACCATACGCAAGCACAGATGCAGGTGCTGCAAGGCAAGGCTGCACTCGTTTCAACTGGCGTATGGGTCGAAAATGAGATGAAGGAATCCGCTCCGGAGGACTTTAAGTGGGGATATATGGCCGTGCCATTCGGCGATCGTCCGGAAGATCCGAAATGGATCCATCACGTACCGCAATCTTCTTTCATGGTTTGGAGCAGCAAGCCGGAATTGAATAAGCAGTGGGCTAAGGAATTTATCGTATGGATGCTCAACATGGATGTTCAGGAACGGATCGCTGATGCGGGGCAGCTGCCGATTCGGCAGGATTATCTCGATGATCCTCAGCGTGTGAGCGCATTGCAGAATGCTCCGAAGTCGCTGCTCGAATATATGAATAACAATCCTGTAAAGACCGAAAACGGGGTGCGCAAGGTGACGCTGACGGATCCATCTTATGCGCAGGCGATGAAAATTTTCAGCGAGGCTGTGACGGAAATCGTTGAAGGGAAACAGGATCCGATGCCGATTCTGGAAGAAGCGGAAAAGCTGCTGGAAAAGGCGATTGAAGTCGATCATAAATGATTCTCAGGTGGAGGGGAGCGGACGTTCATTGGTAAAAGAAGGAATGCGCAAAGCCGGCATGATGTGTTTGCTGCTTATGATCATATTGGCCGCTTTCATGATGTATAAAGAAAATGCTTCTGCAGATCAATCGTCTGATGAATTCGACGAGCTCAGACTCAAATGGCGTTATTATTTAACAGGCGAAAATATGTATGAGCTGCCCGTAACGGAACCTGAGCTGCAAGCAAGAATTGATCGGATTACGGCTGACGCACGGGCAGCTTGGAACGAAATGAACACTGAAGCAGACCGTGACTTTTTATGGGAGAATGTTCATCCGAATCAATACCCCGACTCCGCCCATATTTATGAAAATTACAAGCGCCTGTATCGGATGGCTATCGCTTACTGCACGAAAGGTTCGGATCTGGAAGGAAATGCGGAAATGCTGGACGATTTGATACAGGGCTTAGACTGGGTATACGAACATCAGTACAATGAGCGATTGGATTGGCAGGTGAACTACCACCACTGGGAAATCAATATCCCTACTCTGCTAGCTTATACGACGGTCCTTCTGTATGATGAGCTGGGTGAGGAAAGAGTGGATCATTATATGAATGCGGTGCATAAGTTCGCACATGATCCGACGACTTATGCATTGTCTACCACACCTTCTTACGGAGCGAATCGTTTATCTGAATCACTTCCGATAGCACTTCGGGGTATTCTCGTAAAAGACGGGGAGAGGCTTGCGCTTGTACGGGATCGATTGGGTGATTTTGAGGCTCTCATCTATCCCTTTGTGAAGCAAGGTAACGGATGGTACCGAGACGGTTCCTTCATCTCTCATGACCGTCACGCTTACAACGGAACTTATGGGTTAGAGCAGTACAATAAGTTGATTTCTTTAGTGTATTTATTAGAAGATTCCACCTGGGAAATCGAGGACCCTCGGCTGGAAAACGTATATCTTTGGACGAATGACGGTTATCTTCCACTTGTTCATAAGGGCAGAATGATGGACATGGTGAACGGCAGATCCATCGCTCGTCCTGGTGCGAGCGATCACGTACAGGGGAATAAATTGATAGACTCTCTGCTGCTGTTAACTGAATTCGCCGATTCGAAAAATGCGGCGCTATACAAGCAGAACCTGAAGCAATGGGCGCAGGGAAAAGCGGATTTCAATTATATGGACAGTGCTTCCATTCCATTGATGCTGAGGATGAAGGACATTCTGGAGGATAATTCCGTTGCTGCGGCTCCTGTTTTGACTTATCGGCAGTATGCCGGCATGGACCGAGCCGTGCAGCAGAGACCGTCGTACGCATTTGGGCTCAGTATGTTTTCGGAACGAATCTATGATTTTGAAACGGTCCATGGCGAGAACAAAAGAGGGTGGTACACGTCTTCCGGCATGACCTATATCTATGATCAGGATTACACACAGTATAACGATAATTATTGGGCGACTGTCAACATGAAGCGGCTGCCAGGGACGACGGTGGATGCCCAATATGAACGTCCAGAAGGAGACAGCAACAAACGAAGCTCAGCAAGTTGGGTAGGCGGTGTAGAAATCGCGGAACAATTCGGGGCATCGGGCATGGAGCTCGAGGGGTACGGAACGACATTGACGGCTCGAAAGTCGTGGTTCGCGTTCGATGACGAGATTGTTGCTTTAGGATCCAATATTGGCAGTCAAGATCAAAGGACCATCGAGACGATCGTGGAGAACCGTCGATTGAACAAGGAGCTTGATCAGCTGCTGACCATCGATGGCGAGGTTCAACCATCGTCCTTGGGCTGGGCTTCGCCATTCGATCAGATCCGGTGGGCCCATCTCGAAGGCAGTACGGAAGGAGCTGATATTGGATATGTTTTTCCGGATGGGGCTTCGATTCACGCACTTCGTGAAGAACGAAGCGGGACATGGAGCGATGTATCGGATATGGCGACCGATCCCAATACTTACTCGAACCGATATCTCACGCTATGGTTTGATCATGGGAAGAATCCTCAAGACGAATCGTATCGTTACATTGTGCTGCCGGATCGCTCCTCAGAACAGGTGGCACAGTATTCATCTCAGCCGGATGTGACCGTTCTAGAGCAGAATGAATATGTTCATGCGGTCAAGGAAAATCGATTGAATGTCCTTGCGGCATTGTTCTGGAGCGATGTGAAGAGGACGGTCGATGGCATGCTGACCGTCGATAAGAAAGCGGCCGTGGCGGTTCATGATCGAGGCGAAGAATTGGAAATTTCAGTTAGCGATCCGACACAGGAAAATGAAGGGATCATTGAAGTAGAGCTGAACCAAAGCGCTTCCGGTGTCGTTTCTTCGGATTCATCCATAAAAGTACTGCAATTGTCTCCGACGATCCGTCTGGCTGTGCAGACCCACGGCAGCGGGGGGAGAACGCAGCGAATTATATTAACAAGAAATGATGCAGCTGAGCGTACTGCGGCATCTTATGTTCCGGTTGCGGACGCTTCCATTCATCACGGGAGTAAAGCCTCCGAAAACTTCGGTACGGCGACAACGTTATCCGTGCGGGATGCTGGTGATGAGACGAAGAACCGAAGGGCTTTTCTCAAGTTTGATTTAGCGACCGCCGAATCTGTGAACCGCGCCGTACTGCGAGTACACGGCTACAGCGATTCTGGGGAATATGGGCTGTTAAATGTTCTGGGAAGCGGAAATCAGTGGTCGGAGACAGAGCTCACATGGAATAATGCACCGCCGTATGAAAGCAGTGTACTGGATGCGGTCTTTATAAACGGGATGGAAAAATACTACGAGCTGGATGTGACGGACTACGTGAAGCAACAGCTGGCTGGCGGCAGGAATGAAGTCACGCTGGTCTTAGCAGGGACGGATTATGAGAATATTCTTCTCCCTATACACAGTAAAGAGCATTCCTATGGAAGTCCGCAGCTATGGGTTGAAGGGACATTCCATACAGGTGCGCCGCCGGAGATAGAAGATCCCACATACGGTAAGTGGATGACAAAAGCAGTGGAACAATATTTTGACCATGATACGCCAGGCAGCATACCCGCACATTGGAATATTCAGGCAGAGGGTGGAGAAGCGGTTACGATCCAGCCTGCTGGTTCCAACGGCGATCTTGAATTGAAGCTGCAGAGCGGAGGCGAGCCACTCACTGCCTTGCTCCCTTTCGAACAGCAAGAAGGATTGGTCTACACTGAATTTAGGATGAAGTCAGGACAAACGAATTCGAGAGTGAATGTTTCATTAGAAAGCAGTGATCATGAATCCCCCGTGATAGAGCTCGTTTTCGATGAAAGAGGACGGATCACGGCTTCGAATGGGAAGGATGAGGTTTGGCTGCAGTCCTATAGCAAGGATGGATGGTATAAAATACAAATCCTCGCCGATACCGCTGCAGGTACTTATGACGTATACATGGATGAGGTGAGGAAAGCGGCGCGGCTTTCATTTCGCCAGCAAACCGATGCACTTGATGCAGCCAAATTCGAGGTTCAACCGAGCGGCTTGTTCTTCGTGGATGATGTTTCGGTAGGAACAACCAGCGCGATGCAGCCCGCGCCTTCGGAGGAGGATCAGCGAAACAGTGACGATTGGAATGCGCAGCTGCCGATTTATACAGTAAGCGACCATTTTAACGGGGAGGAATGGACGAACGGATGGAGCTTTAATGAAACGGGAGGAACGGTACAATTTATCAGCACACCAAGCGGCTCCAATCGAAGTTTAAGATTGATGAATCTGAGAACAGGCCAAACGGGGGCTACAAGAACCTTTGATTCACGAACGGGCAAAGTGACGGTGGAGTATTGGGTTCTGCCTGAGCAGCGGAATCAGACGTTCGGAGCGCCTTATGTAAGAGATTCGGCAAATCGGGATTTGGCCGTCATCTTATTCAACGGCAACGGTAATATACAGGCCTTCAATGGTGCAGCCGCACAAAACATCAAGCCATATGAAGCCGGTGAGTGGGTGCATATCAGACTCGATATGGATACGTACACGAAAACGTATGATTTGTATTTGAATGGCCAATTGGCCGCAAGCCAATTCGGATTTCGCAGGACAGACAGTACAGGAGTCGGAAGATTGTTCTTTTTCAGCAATGCAGCAGCGGGTTCCCTTTATCTTGATAATGTTCGTGTCACCTCTGAAGAAGATCGGTTTAAGCTACCTCATTCTGCACTGTATCCCGGATTAACGATATCAGCTCCCGAAAGAGCTTTACCCGGGGAAACCTTTCAAGCAGCGCTGCATTTCGATTCAAAAGGATACATCGCTGAACCAGAGCGTATGCTGATCCATTATGATCGAGAGGTGTTTACGTACGAGGGAGCGGAGGATGGCTCGGTCGAATACGACGTTCAGGAAGTAGATCCTGGTACGATCATGGTCATGAAGAACGATGACGAGTACGGAGGTGAGCTGCCGAAGCTCAGCTTTAGTGTATTAGAGCAGGCGAATGGTCCGGCAGGTAGTATTCGATTGGCATTCTCGGAGGTATATTTGGTCCAGGAGGGAATGTCCATTCAGACTCCGGGTCATTCTATCTCGATAGCGTTTCAAGAGGATCAACAACCACCGAACACCCTAGTGAAGCTGTTCCCCGAGTACCCGAACGGAATGAATGGTTGGTATATCGAGCCTCTTTCGGTCACCCTTGAAGTTTATGACGATAGGTCTGGCCCTTCCAGCCTGTCATACAGCATGGATCATGGAGTCACTTGGCATGTATACGAGCAGCCTGTGGTAAACATTCCAATTCATATTGATGGGGATTACACCTTGTTATATCTATCAACGGACCGAGCTGGGAATATGGAGAATGAGAAGTCCGTACATTTTCGATTAGACCAGACAGCGCCTCAGGTTCTTCTCAATATTGCAGAGGAAGCCGTGTTTTCAAACGAAGGTGAAATGAAACTGGAACTGTCCGTATCGGATGAAGGCTCTGGAGTGGATGCGGAGAAGACCGTGGTGAAACTGGATGGGACCGTGATCCATGCTGATGAATCGATTGCACTTTATCGCTTAACGCCCGGGCTCCATGTACTTACCGTTCAAGTATATGATTTCGCAGGAAATGTCCATGAAAGGCAGATTAGATTTTATACGGAAACGAGTGTTCAGGCATTGAAAAGCTTAGTTCTTTTGTTCGCTGCAAATGGGGAGATCGATCAACAGGGAATTGCGAACAGTCTGCTAGTGAAGCTGGAGAAGGGAAGTCTATCCGCATTCGTGAATGAATTGAATGCCCAGCGCGGCAAGCATATATCAATTGAAGCGGCTGACATACTCCTTCGCGATGCGATGTTATTGCTAGATTGAGGATTTGCAACACTCCAACCATTAGGACGGTCTACTGTGGACCGTCCATTTTTTTACACGAATAAGAAATTTCGTGATCAACGAAATGTAAAATGGAATGAAATACATGTTCGATGTTGATATTGACAATATACCTGTAACGGTATATTGTGTCGTATATCGAGTGAAAATCCATGAAGACGTAAAATTTGCGAAAGGAGATGGACTAGTGGAATACAATGATCTAATGAAAAATCGAGTAAAGCGGATGGAAGGTCAGCTTCGCGGCATTCTTAAAATGATGGAAGAGAATAAAGATTGCAAAGAAGTGATTACACAATTGTCTGCCGTTCGTTCCGCTGTAGATCGGACCGTGGGAGTCATTGTCAGCTCCAATCTTGTGGAATGTGTGCTCGAAGCAGAGAAGAGAGGCGAAAATACGGAGGATTTCATTAAGGAAGCCGTCAACCTGCTGGTCAAAAGCAGATAACGATTCAGGGGTTGACAAACTTTTTTTAGCCTTGTAATATACCCATAGGGGTAAGGGTAGTATATAAAGACGACACATGTAAAAAACAGTTCTACTCAAGAGGAGGTTTATAGATGAATGCAGCTAAATTGTTAGATGCGAAAGGATTGGCTTGTCCGATGCCGATTGTAAAGACGAAGAAGGCGATGAATGGGCTCCAGTCCGGTGAAATATTAGAAATTCATGCAACGGATAAAGGTGCAAAAAAAGATCTTGCAGCTTGGTCGAAATCAAGCGGTCATGAACTGCTGAAGCATGAAGAAGATGGAGGGGTATTGAAGTTCTGGATTAAAAAAGGATAATTCGCACATTTTTTTGGTCGCTCATATACCCGCGTGGGTATATAAAGTGATTCATAGGAGGGTTCTACATGTCTGAAACGAAAAAGACAAATATTATCTTATTCAGTGGAGATTATGATAAAGCGATGGCGGCCTACATTATTGCCAACGGAGCCGCTGCCTACGATCATGAAGTAACGATCTTTCATACGTTTTGGGGATTGAACGCTCTGCGCAAAGATGAGCCGGTTCCACTTAAAAAAGGCTTGCTGGAAAAGCTGTTCGCCAAGATGATGCCAAGAGGGGCAAATAAGCTGGGGCTTTCCAAAATGAACTTTGCCGGTTTTGGCCCTAAAATGATAAAAGAAGTCATCAAGAAGCATAACGCAGTTCCACTGCCGCAGCTCATCGAAATGGCACAAGAACAGGAGATTAAGCTGGTAGCGTGCATGATGACAATGGATTTGCTGGGACTTCAGAAGGAAGAATTACTGGAGGGCATTGAATTTGCAGGAGTCGCTGCGTATTTAGCAGATGCCGAGGATGGCCGCGTGAATATGTTTATCTAAAAAAAGATATGGGAGGCCCTATGTAGAGATGGGAATCATTCAATATATTATGATAGCTTTTGTTGTCATTTGGCTCGTTTTACGGTTTATGCCTGTTAAAGGCGTGAGACAAATAAGTGCCGCGGAATTAAAACAGGAGCTGGGTGAAAAAAATAAACAGTATATTGATGTTCGCACCCCTGGGGAATATCAGGGAGGCCATATTCGTGGCTTTAGTAATATGCCGCTGCATCAATTGACTGAAAGCCTATCTTCCCTTTCCAAAGAAAAAGAAGTTGTTGTGATCTGCCAAAGCGGTATGAGAAGCCAAAAGGCATGCAGTCTGCTTAGAAAGCACGGCTTCCACCAAATTACGAATGTTCGCGGCGGAATGAGCGCTTGGAGAGGTTAACTTCAGCATTGAAAAAAATATTTACTAGAACAGGAGGAATGAAAGGATGAAAGAAATGACAGCGAAAGAAGTAGAAAACAGGCTAGCTGAAGGCGAATGCCCCCTTATCATTGATGTGCGGGAAGTAGAAGAGGTCCGGGAAGGGAAAATTCCGGGTGCTGTAAATATTCCATTGGGACTTGTGGAATTCCGGATGCACGAGCTGGATAAGTCGAAGGAATACATTATCGTATGCAGATCCGGAGGCAGAAGCGCTCGGGCATCTCAGTTCCTAGAAGAACATGGGTATCAAGTTATCAATATGGCTGGCGGTATGCTGGCTTGGGAAGGGAAGACCGAGTAAATTTTTTTGAAATTCTTAATACCGTGTTGGGTATATTACAAGAGGAGGCAGATCATATGAAGAATTCGATACAAGCAAACGTCGTACTAGATGCCAAAGGCTTTGCTTGTCCAATGCCGGTCGTAAAAACGAAAAAGGCGATGAACAGTCTAAATCAAGGACAAGTCATTGAGGTGTTGGCTACCGATAAAGGCTCGAAGGCGGATTTGAAGGCTTGGGCGGAGAGTACAGGCCATCAATATATAGGGACCATCGAAGAAGGGGACGTGCTGAGGCATTATTTGCGGAAGCTGTCTGATTCGGAGTCCCTAGAGAGAAAACATCCGCTAACAATCAGCAATGAAGAATTGGCGCAAAAAATAGAACAGAACACAGCTTGTATTGTCCTGGATGTCAGGGAGGCAGCTGAGTATGTATTCGGCCATATTCCTCATGCCATCTCTATTCCTCTGGGACAGCTGGAAGAACGAATGCACGAATTAAATACGAATGATGAAATTTTCGTGGTATGCCGTACAGGAAGCCGCAGTGATTTGGCTGCACAGAAGCTTGCTGAGAAAGGGTTCAGCCGTGTAATCAATGTGGTACCCGGCATGAGCCAGTGGTCTGGAGAGACGAAGGGAATGTAGCTGCATCATTTTTTTTAGTCAGAATAATACCACAGGGGGTATATAGAATGGGTATTCAAGTGATGACTTCACAGGAATTAGCAAGAAAAGTCATGAACAAAGAACCATTATTCATTCTTGATGTACGGAATGAACGTGATTTTCAGGATTGGAAGATCGAAGGAAGGAATTTCCAATATTTGAACGTGCCATATTTTGAACTGCTTGACGGGGTAGAGGAGATCTTGGGACAGCTTCCAAAGGAAATGCAGGTGTTGGTCGTATGTGCGAAGGAAGGCTCCTCGGTGATGGTGGCGGAGATGCTTTCTGAAGCGGGACTCGATGTCTTTTATCTGCAGGGCGGGATGAAAGCTTGGAGCGAGCACTTGGAGCCGGTGAAAATCGGCGATCTGCAGAACGGAGGGGAGCTGTATCAATTTGTACGTCCAGGTAAAGGCTGCTTGTCCTATATGATCATCTCCGGTGGTGAGGCTGCTCTTATTGATGCCACTCGCATGACGGAATCGTATTTAGATTTTGCTAATAAACGGGATGCAAAGATTACACATGTTTTCGATACGCATTTGCACGCAGACCACATTTCAGGCGGGCGCAGCATCGCTGAGCAGACAGGTGCGAAATATTGGCTGCCGCCAAAGGATGCTGCGGAAGTGACGTTCAACTATTTGCCGCTGGAGAATGGTAATCGGATAACGGTCGGTGAAACGGCGATGGAGATTAACGCGTTGTACTCCCCAGGGCATACGATCGGTTCCACTTCATTTATCGTAGATCAACAGTATTTGCTTTCCGGAGACATTTTGTTTATCGATTCGATTGGGAGACCGGACTTGGCCGGTATGGCTGAGGACTGGGTCAGCGATTTGAGAGAAAGTCTATACGTTCGATACCGTGAGCTTGCTAGAGAACTCATTGTGCTGCCGGCACATTTTATGCACATCGACGAGCTGAATGAAGATGGCACCGTTTCAGCAGCGCTTGGAGCGTTGTTTACTCACAACCACGGTCTAAATGTGGAGGATGAAGCACAATTTCGCGCCATGGTGACGGAGAACTTACCCCCGCAGCCGAATGCCTATCAGGAAATCCGTAAAACAAACATGGGGATGTTGAAGCCTGATAAAGATGCACAGCGTGAAATGGAAATCGGTCCAAACCGCTGCGCGATTCGATAATCCTGCATAAGTAAAAGAATTTCAATTTATCGGAAGGAGGAGGTCATGGACGTTTCCTTTATCATTGTCATCTTTATGATCGGATTTATCGGTTCATATATTTCCGGCATGCTGGGAATCGGCGGATCCATTATCAAATACCCGATGCTCTTATACATTCCCCCTTTATTCGGGCTTGCTGCATTCAGCGCGCATGAGGTATCAGGAATTAGTGCGATTCAAGTGTTTTTCGCTACCATTGGTGGAGTATGGGCCTACCGTAAAGGAGGATATTTGAATAAGTCGTTAATTGGTACTATGGGAGCCAGTATTTTAATCGGGAGCTTAATCGGCGGATACGGTTCCAGACTGATGTCGGAAAGCGGAATAAACATCACCTACGGTATGCTGGCATTGATTTCAGCGGTCATGATGTTTATACCGAAAAAAGGTTTGGATGAGGTATCATTCGACAAAGTGAAGTTCAGTACATGGCTTGCCGCCGCATTGTCTTTTATCGTTGGTGTGGGATCCGGTATCGTAGGTGCAGCAGGAGCGTTCTTGCTTGTGCCCATTATGCTGGTTGTATTGAAAATACCAACACGAATGACCATCGCCAGTTCTTTAGCGATTACATTTATTTCATCAATCGGTACTACCATTGGTAAGATAACAACCGGTCAAGTAGATTATTGGCCTGCACTGATCATGGTTGTGGCCAGCTTGATAGCTTCACCTTTGGGAGCGTTAGCGGGTAAAAAAATAAATACGAAAGTGCTTCAGGCCACGCTCGCTGCTCTCATATTGGCCACGGCGGTAAAAATATGGCTAGAATTGATATAATCCTACAAAGTATCCCCTGATGGAGAGTTGGCTCAGGGGATACTTTTAACTGAAATGCTGGCCTTTTGCTCGGAGCATCTTTATGTAACATTAACATTAATGATATTTTCATATCAGCTGGATATATGTTAATTTGATTATAAAACATGATGATGCACTCGATTAGAGTCATCATTCGAATCCATGCAAGGAGGATTTATTTGAATCGTACTATTCTATCTGAAGATGAGAAGAGATGCCCCTTATGTCTTCAGCTCAATGATTGCCGTGTTCATCAGGAGGATTGCTGGTGCTTTCACACGAAAGTACCTGTTGAACTTCGCTTGCGAATACCCGAAGATCGAAGGGGAAAATCATGCATTTGCAAAAAATGTGTCGATGCATTTTATGATACACAATCGTCCAAGCATCCAGTGTAGGCGGGCAGTGGCACACATGTGAAACGAGAAGAACAACGAAGCATGTAACCTCATTAGGTGCAGGTGCCTATCGGGCGATGAGGATGGCTCTTCAAGAAGCGGGGATTTTACCGGAGGAAGTAGATGTTATTAATGCCCATGCCACCGGAACTGCACTAGGGGATCGTTCGGAAACATTGTCAATTAAGAGAAGGTTCGGGGATGATGCGTACCGGATCCGATTACAGCGGGAAAGTCGATGACAGGCCATTTATTGAGTGCTTCCAGTGCGCTAGAGTCTACTGCTCTGGTGAAGACCTTGCAACAGCGCATCGTTCCTCCAACAATCAATCAGGATTATGCTGATCCGGAATGTGATTTGGATTATGTTCCAAATGAAGCTCGTGAAATTTGCGCCAAGATAGGTATCTCGAACTCTTTTGGATTCGGAGGACATAATGCCGTTATAGTGATGAGAGCACTCTCTTAATGGCACGATTTAATGGAATAAACAGCGATTTATAAGAATATCTGTCCGTATGAGATTAATTGTTAGGAACATGCTACATTTTGGCATAAGCTAATCTAACAGATTAAAGGATGATAATCGTATATGAAAAGTGGCAGCGCATGAATGTTTTGTTTAGAAACATATGAATTGCTTAGAACGATAACAGCGGATATTGAACTGCATGCTTTATGCTCGGAGATGACAACGGATTTCGCTAAGGTGCAAGTACCGTTGGCATGTCAAGTCTCCTTTTGTTTAGAGAATCATAGGAATACTCCTATTATGATCTTCGGGTTGGCAAAAATGCGGTAATGAACTTGCAAAATGATGGATTACGACATGCCAGCCTAACTACAAATGTTCTGCATTATGGTATAATGATGCAACGCCATGAGGCGGCAGCACTCAAGTTGCTGAATTATCCGAATGCGAAGTGATCATAGATGATGCAGCCTGTTGCACGCATAAAACACAAGTCGGCAGAAATTCTGAATCGGTCCTTTACCGGAAAAGCAATGAATTATAAACAGATTTTCGCGATGATTCTCCCGATCTTTGTGGATAACGCCTTTCTTGTGGTTATGACTATGTTGAATACTGCGATGATTAGTTCCTCAGGCGTAGCTGCGGTCAGTGCGGTCAGCATGGTCGATTCTCTCAATATTTTTTTGGTGAATGTGTTTATCGCTGTTGCGACCGGTGGAACCGTCATTGTCGCACAGTATAAAGGCAGCGGTAACGCCGAAATGGTCTCTAAGGCCGCATCCCAAGCGGTCACGACGGTCACGATTGTTTCCTTGGCGATCAGCGCTTTAGTCATCCTTTTTCACAATCCGACGTTGAATGGTTTGTTTGGGAGTGCAGAGGCTGACGTATTTGAAGGGGCAAAGCTGTATTTAATTGGCAGTTGTATCACCTTTCCATTTTTCGCGATTTATCAGGCCGTCATTGGAGTGCTTCGAGGGGTGGCGGAAACCAAGGTCTGTCTGTTTTTGTCCGTTTTTTTGAATTTAACAAACTTCGTTTTAAATGTGGTGTTTATTATCGTTTTAAACATGGGGATCAAGGGTTTAATCTTATCCATGATCTTGGCCAGAGTACTTGGCATGGCCGCTTCCATAATCTATTTGGTCAAACACAGCCCAATGATTCACTTTCAATTAAAACATGCTTTTAAACTGGAGCTTTCGATTATTCGGAAAATCATGTACATCGGTATTCCTTTTGCTGCAGAGCAGCTTTTTTTTAACGGAGGCAAGCTTCTGACACAGACGTTCATTGTCCAATTCGGGACGCTGGCATTAACAGTTAATGCAATCAGCAATGCGCTTTCGATGCTGCTGCAAACAGGTGCGTCGGCACTCAGTATTGCTATTGTGACGGTAGTAGGTCAATGTATAGGACGAGGTGACGTGCAGGACGCAAGGAAATATGTCATGTCCTTCATGAAGCTGTCGATGTGGGTTTTTATTGCTTCGGCCGCCATTATCCTGCCTTTGTTTCCACTATTGGTGAATATGTTTTCACCGCCGGAGGAGATTATATCAACGATCTTTAAGTTGATTCTGTTGATCTCGATCACTCAGCCGATTCTTTGGACGTTCAGTTTTGTCCTGCCTTCTGCACTGCGCGCAGCAGGGGATTCAAAGTTCACATCCATTACAGCCTTAATCACGATGTGGTTGATACGTGTTATTTTAGGATATATTCTGGGCGTCACATTGGGTTACGGTATTATCGGAGTATGGATTGCCATGGTTGTAGAGTGGGGAGTTCGCGGGATATTGTTCGCTTGGCGCTTTAAGGGAGATCGGTGGTACAGGCATAAACTCATTTAAAGCAGGGTGGTAAGAGGTCTGAAGCGTGTTCGCGCGGCGGTCCTCTTTTTTACATGATTTAAAAGTAGACATTAGAAGGAATCGGCAACGGCTTTAACGAATTTATACAGGATGCACTGATGATATGAATATATCCAATATTTCTCATAGAAAAGGAAATTGCAATGCTGACACTCCCCGGATTTCAATTCCACGATGTCATTTATGAAGATCCCTACATACTTGTTTGTTACGCATATTCGGAGAACACAGGCAACCGGACACTTTTAAAGCTCGTAAAAGAAAGCAACCGGACAATGATTGAAAATGCAAAGATCATGAATGAATACACCATTGCCTCCGGTTTGCAGATGGAAGGTATTTTGAGGCCGGAACAGCCGATCGTTCACGGACACACGATGGCCCTGCAATATCAACCGATAAATGGCGTCACACTGCGGCGTTACTATACGACTCAATTTTCGTCCATAGATGCATTTTTCACCCTTGCCATCCGGATATCGAAATTACTGGTTGAGCTGCATGAAAGCAATGTCGTGCACCTGAATCTCCGACCTGATACGATTCTCATTCAACCGGAAACGATGCGTGTGTACTTATCAGGCTTTGGCTACGCTACCTCGCTTACTTACGGCGGCAGGCCGCGGACCCAGATGACGCTGCTCGAAGCATGCCCCCCTTATATGTCACCGGAACAAACGGGACGAATGGAACATACCGTTGATCATCGGGCTGATTTGTACTCATTGGGCGTTACCTTTTTTGAATGGCTGACGGGATCCTTGCCATATTCAGCAGCTGATGCTTTAGGATGGTCTCATGCACATATGGCAGAAGATCCACGGTGGTCGCTATTAGATACAGCACTGCCGTTACGTCTACAGAATATCTTAAGAAGATTGCTGGCTAAGGATCCCGACGTCCGCTATCCACAAGCGGACGCGCTGTTAACGGATTTGGTATTCGCTTTGGAGGAAGTTACTACCTTCCGCTATGAAGGTCAGGAAGGGAAAACCGAGCAACGGAGCGACCATTCGTTTAAGGCAGAAACGTCTGATCAGGCAGCTCATATCCATGAAGCAGCGTCAATGGAAGGGGAAACCTTACAAAAGCTTGTCCCGCTGCCTGCCTCCTCAGCGAACGCCGAGCCGAATTCAAATTATCCCCATATGCTGGATTTGGCGGCGATGGTACGTTCATCCCAACTGTTTGTGAAGGAAACGAGTCATCGAGTCATGATTCAAGACATGATGAAACTCGTCATGCTCACGGCTGGGGCGGATCAGGCTTGGTTTATTATGAATCCGTCTCATGAGCCTCGTGTAGAATGGATGAAGGAAGTTAGGCAGGGAAGGTGGACAGCAGAGCCTGTGAATGTTTTACTACGGACTTGTCCTCGTTCTGCAAGGCGTGTTGTGCAGGAATGTTTGCGTAGTCAGCAAATGCTGCGTACGAGCCGGAAAACGAAAGCCGTATCACTTTCTGACAAGCATCCATCTGAAGGGAAAGTATCTATGCTGGCCCTGCCCCTGATCAAGGATGGCGAAGTAAAGGGATGTTTGCTGCTCTCGAATCGTTTTATTGCGAAAGCTTTTATTCCGGAACGGCTATCTACCTTACAGCAATTAGCATCTCAGGCGTTATTTATTGCGACCTACACAGGTATGCCTAGCGGATTAACGAGTTCACACCAGACAGCGGAGCTATTGCCGCATCTGATAGAGCTTACCTCTAGAGAAAAAGCCGTATTGCAGTGGATTGCAAAAGGCCTGACAAATAAAGAAATTGCTGAACAAATGTCTATAACTTCGGAAACCGTAAAAGCGCATTTAAAGAATATATATCGCAAATTGAAAGTGGACCGCCGGATCAAGGCCGCAGCGGCCGCACACGCCCTTGGATTGCTCGAGGAAGGGGATCATCCATGAATATTCCATAAATATGTTATAGTGGTACAAAAAGATGGGTGTCCGATAATTATGGAAAAGAGTATCGCCTCTGTCATTGCTTCCGTTCTTGTTATAGCGCTGACCGTAGTATTCATCGTTTCATTCGCGCTTTTTATCCGAAGAATCATACTGCATGCTTCTTCAAAAAAAGAATACCTTGCCACGATCAGCCGAAAGCTGGATCGTATTATAGAGCTTATGGAAAAACAGAAGTCATAGAAGCTTTCTCGTGAGGCTCACCCCTTATGGAGCCTTTTGAGCAAAATGAAATTGGTTAGCTGCGTTCGATTATGTAGTCTGGTTTTATGCAGCATCGATTGCACATGTTTTATAACCGCCGCTTCGCTGATAAATAGCGTTGAGGCAATATGGGCGTTGGTTTGTCCCTCTACAAGCAGCTTGGCTACTTCCTGTTCCCTTTATCGTGAATGTGAAAGGCACGGATACCCGACTGAATATAATCGATCAACCAGCGAACGATATCACTGCGTAGTTCAATCGCTTCCAAGTTTTCTACATCCATCGCGTATAGAAAGCGGCAAAGGAATGTGGGGGCTTTACGCAGTAGGCATAGCGATCGGGGCACAAATCGGAAAGCCTGACGCATTGGTCATCTCAGTCAACGGAGATGGAGGAATTCAGATGTGCTTTCAGGAGCTTGCGATCTGTGCGATCCATCAAATCCCCGTCAAAATTGTCATTATTAACAATCAGACCCTCGGGATGATTAAGCAGTGGCAGGAACTTATTCACGAAGGCAGATACAGCCACATTGATCTTTCAGGCAGCCCTGATTTTGTGAGGTTGGCAGAAGCATACGGTATCATTTAAGCCGCAGAATTAAATCCGTCCACAGTATAACAAAAAGGAGCAAAAGATACGTTAAACTAAGGGGGGATAAATAAAAAGATAGCTGCGGACGCAGCAAATGGATCGGAGTGTCGGGACTTGATGAATTCGATCAAGTAGAGATCCCTGTTTATTTTGTGATGGGCAAATATGATTACATGACTTCTGTAACCGCCGCGAGGGCGTATTTTCAATAGCTAGAGGCACCCATCAAAGACTATGTCATTTTTGATAACTCCGCCCATTACCCGCAGTTTGAAGAAGAGTCGCTGCTTGCCAATTGGATCATCGAAACATGGAATGAGCTGAATTCATGATACACTTTTTTCTGGGTATCGAATTCAGCTCTAACATGAATCTTATGAAGTGGCTGACTTCGCGGCCAGCATCAGCTCAACAATTTTACGAGTCGTGTTGACATTTCGTACAGTCATCTGACGATAGATCTTCGTACCGATGATTTTGTGCATGCCGCTTTTCGTAACATGTTGTCGTTCTACTGACCACAGGATCGCACCAGGTAAGTAAATGACCGTATCGATATCCGGTTTCGCCTGCAGCTGTTCGAGAATCGACTCATCATCGATTTCATCCCATAAGAACATGACATCGCTCTTCATCTGCTGGCCGTTCGTCCAATGCTCCGGAAGGGAATCCATTACTTTGGCCATATCGTCTATACTGCGGACAAGTACTTTAATCTGCAAACCGAAAACATCTTGAATAGCTTGTTCAAGGATGCGGGAAATGTCTGTTTTGGAAGGAATATCGGAATCGAAGATGATATTGCCTGTATTGATATAAGTGACAACATGGTGCATACCTGCATCCTCAAAAGCTTTTTTCAACTGCTTCATATCTATTTTGTTATTTCCGCCAACGTTGATTCCCCGAAGAAGTGCGACATAGATCATGTGTATCCTCCCAACATGGTTTTTCCTTCTTATCATACTTATTCGTTACAGTGGCGAAGCCTTCCTCCCCAAAAGGGATCGGATATAAATAACATGGATTAGAACACATGGGAAAATATTTTTAGCTCTTGACCCTGACATTAGTGTCACCATTTAGAATGGAAATGTAACGAGAGGAGAGGGACGCCATGAAAATTGGGGAACTGTCGAAAAAAACAGGAGTCAGTATTCGTTCACTCCGCTACTATGAGCAGCAGGGATTGCTGAGTCCGCTGCGCCAAGACAACGGCTATCGGGAATATTCAATCTTAGCGGAGGAGCAGGTTCGGATCATCCAGTTTTACTTGAAGCTGGGCTTGTCAACAGAGCAGATTAAAGGATTTCTGCATTGTGTGCTGAAGAATAAAGAATCATTTTGTGAAGAAGTGCTTCCTATATATCAGCAGAAGCTCAGCGAAATTGACGAGCAGATCCGATTGCTGTCTCAAATTAGGCAAAACCTGAGTGAGCGTATATCCTCAATCCTTCTCGAACGAAATCAAAGACTGGAGGAATAGAGATGAGCGTACTTTCGGTTAACGATCATAACTTTCAAATGGAATTGCGAAGCAGCGGAACGACTCTAGTTGAGTTCGGTGCAAAATGGTGTCCGCCGTGCAAGGTGCTGCTGCCGATATTGGATGAGCTAGCCGATCAATATGGGGAACATGCGGCAATTCTGAAGTTGGATTGCGACGAATCTCCATTGACTGCTGACCAATTCGGTGTGATGTCGCTGCCGACGGTCATTGTATTTCATCATGGGGAACCGGTGGAGAAACTCGTAGGTTTAAGGCCAAAAAGTCTTTATGAAAGTGTGTTGGATAAATACGTTGTGCCCGCTAAATAAAAATGAACCAGTTTTCGGCATTGTTCTTTGCAGCAATGCTTTTTTTCTTGGCTAAAGAGCTGTTGAAGATCATTAAATTTGTGGCAGCGCTTACTTCAATATGTATTTTTCTGTTCGATTGGAATATATATCTAGAAGGATGATCGGAATGTATGGTTCTATTTTTCTTTTATTCTCATCAAATCTTCATTTTAAAAGCATTGATTCCAGAAGATTTAAATAGTATGATTAGATCAATTACTAAACAATAATTATTATAAATAAGAGGAGGACATACCATGGACAATAAAGAAAACAAGAAAATGACTACAGCGTTTGGAGCTCCTGTTGCAAATGATGACGATACAATGACAGCAGGTCCTAGAGGACCGGTACTGCTGCAAGATGTTTGGCTTTTGGAGAAAATGGCGCATTTTGACCGTGAAGTCATTCCTGAGCGCCGGATGCATGCGAAAGGTTCCGGAGCATACGGTACATTTACGGTGACGAATGATATCACCAAATACACGAAAGCGAAGCTGTTCTCCGAGATCGGAAAGCAAACGGAAGTGTTTATCCGATTCTCTACCGTTGCGGGCGAACGCGGTGCGGCAGACGCAGAACGCGATATCCGCGGTACAGCGATCAAATTTTACACGGAGGAAGGGAACTGGGAATTAGTTGGTAACAACACACCTGTATTCTTCTTAAGAGATCCTAAGAGGTTCCCGGATCTGAACCACGTCGTAAAACGTGATCCGAAGACAAACATGCATAACGCTCAAGCGAATTGGGATTTCTGGACGAGCCTGCCTGAAGCGCTTCATCAAGTGACCATCGTCATGAGTGACCGCGGTCTTCCAGCCAGCTACCGCAATATGCACATGTTCGGAAGCCATACGTTCAGCATGATCAACGCAGACAATGAACGAGTTTGGGTGAAGTTTCATTTCAAGACCCAGCAGGGCATCAAAAATTTGACAGACCAAGAAGCGCAAGAAGTCGTGGGTCAAGATCGCGACAGTCATCAAAGAGACCTGTTCGAAGCGATTGAAAATGGCAACTTCCCGAAATGGAAAATGTACATCCAAGTCATGACGGAAGAACAAGCGAACAACATGCCTTACAATCCGTTTGACTTGACGAAAGTATGGTACAAGAAGGATTTCCCTCTGATCGAAGTTGGGGAACTGGAATTAAACCGCAATCCTGAGAACTATTTCGCAGAAGTAGAGCAAGCGGCTTTCTCTCCTGCTAATATCGTTCCAGGGATCGGATTCTCTCCAGACAGAATGCTGCAAGGAAGATTGTTCTCTTATGGCGATACGCAGCGTTACCGTTTGGGCGTAAACTACTGGCAAATTCCAGTCAACTATCCGAAGAATGCGGCGAACTTCTGCCCTTACCACAGAGACGGCGCAATGAGAGTTCATCCGAACGTGGGAGACGCTGCTCCTTACAGACCGAACAGCTACGGTGTATTTGACGACAGCAAAGAGCATCAAGAGCCAGAGTTGGATCTGTTCGGGAATGCAAGCCATTGGAACTTCCGTGAAAACGACGACAATTACTACGAGCAGCCAGGCAAACTCTTCAACCTGTTCAGCGACGAAGAGAAGCAGCGCTTGTTCGAGAATACGGCTCGTGCCATGCAAGGAACAACGAAAGACATTCAGCTTCGACATATCTGCAACTGCTACCGTGCTGACAAAGCTTACGGTGAAGGCGTTGCAAATGCGCTGGGCATTTCGATGAGTGAAGTGGAAGCTGCGATTGCGAAATCGTAATGATCCATAATATATAAACCTTTGAGATATGAAGAGTCCGCCATTGCGTTCAGCATTGCGGACTCTTTGTTCGCAAGGTATTCTAAAATGCAGGGTTATGGGTTAGGAAGCTTTCCCATGCTTGCTTTGTTCCTTGGTCAATTTCTTCCTTGGTGGCACGGAGTCTTTTTTCGGAATCGCCATAGCCAATTTCTAGATCTCCGTTTTCGAAACGACGGAATACTATATCCGCGAAATCATCCAACGGTGCCCCCGCGGTATGTAACCCCATTCCCCCGAGGTCGGTATTGACCGCTGGCGGAAACACTTCAATCACTTTGATGTTTGTGCCTGCCAATTGAAGCCGCAAAGATACGGTGAATGAATGGAGGGCTGCTTTGGTCGCACTGTAAATGGGAACCCATGCGCCGGGCCTAATGGCGAGTCCTGAAGTGACGTTTATGATGGCTGCGTGATCTTTTTTCATCAGATGAGGAATGAATAGCATCGAAAGATGAATAGGTCCCTCCATGCCTATGCAGATTTCGTTGCGGTAATCGGTCCAGTCCTTAGCCGCCTGCAAAAGATTGATGCGCTGTTGAATTCCCGCATTATTGATTAATACATTGAGCGATGGAAATTGATCGGTAATCCAGTTGAGCAGGGATCTTCGATTGGCTTCATTCGAAACGTCACATACCCTCGTGTGCAAAGCTGGATATTTGATCTTGGCCGCTTTAAGCTTCTCTTCGCTGCGTCCCGCAATAATAACTTCATTGCCACGATTCAGAAACCGTTCTGCAAAAGCCAGTCCAATACCTGACGCGCCGCCGGTAATCAGAATTGTATTTCCGGATATGTTCATACAGGCTGCCTCCGTTCAATCGTTAGGATCCAAATCGGTATCGATGCCATCATCCATGCTAATTTTGCCATGAATCGATACATATTACTCATTCATCATCTTACTCATTGGTTACAACCGATTCAGACCTGCAAAGCGATTTCATTCAGCAGATCCGTTTAGCAGCTGGATACTATCCTCACACCATTCGATGAGCGCTTTTGACTGCAGCTTTCCGTAATTGATGGTGATTAACCAATAGGTGAGATTTGGATCATCGGGATGGCAGCTGCGAATTTCATCCTCCATCGTTTCCAACACAAATAATTGATCCTGCAACTGTTCCTTTAACGATTTCAAATGCTGGATGTTTGTCTCCGGAGATGCATGTTGTCCAAAGAATAAACGGAGCAAAAGCTCGTTCTTCTGTTCCATGATGGATAATTTTAACGGGGTGCGCAGCCAATCCTCCAGCGATTTCTTTCCCTTATCTGTGATGGTATACACCTTCCGATCCGGCTTGCCGTCTTGTTTCTCAATATGCATCGTCACATCCTGATTGTCTAACAGCGCACTTAGATGGGGATAGATCTGTCCGTAATTCTCGTTCCAGAAGTAACGAGTGCTTCGCTCCATCAGCTTCTTGATATCGTAACCGCTTTGAGGGCCTATTGCCAATATACCTAGTACTGCGAACATGCTGGTTTTTATTTTTGTTTTTGAACGCGACACCTTTTTCTCTCCATCCGTGTTATTTTTGGTTTTTTCGATACCAATCCATGGTTCTCCTCACGGCCTCTTGATGCGGTGTCATGCGAATACCGAAAGCATTTTCGAATTTGCTGTGGTCTACAATGAACGGACGATGGAACATATACGTCAATTCTTTAAACTCCCGCATGGTGGGGCTGAACCAGCCCATGACGGTTAACAGGGGGCCGCGTGCAATTCGATATTTGGGCGAGCAGCCGGTTTCGTGAAAAATGAGTTCAACTAACTGGCGGGTCGTGACGGTCTCGGCAGCTGGAATATGCCAAATCTGTCCCAGCGCTTCATCCTTTTCTGAGAGGGATACTAACCCGCATGCGAAATCGTCAATATAAATGTGCGTATGAGGTTGATCGATGTCTCCTATCAATTCGACAGGCTTTCCAAGCAGTGCAGCTTGAAATACCCGCTCTCCCAATACCGCTGATCGTACCCCAGGACCATAAAAGTCAGAGCCACGGCCGATCGCAGCACGAATGTTTCCTTGACGATGTGCTTCCAGCACCATTTGTGAAAGCTTTGCACGAACGGATGTTTTGGTTCCAACCGGACGGTACGGTAGATTTTCATGCAGCGGCCCTTCATGCGCTCCATAGCCATATAGATTGTCGGCATAAATCAGCTTGGCCTGGCTTGAAGCGGCTCCTTCGATGATACCGCGCTGAATGGCAGGCCATTCTTGTGCCCACTTATGATAGGGGATACCGATACAGTTGTATATGACGTCTGCATCTTTGCATACTTGATTGCAAAAATGCACATCTCTCGCATCTCCTTGAACCCATTCCACTTCTTCTGGCAATGCAGGGATGGAAGAACGATTAACCATTAGGACTTGTTTCCCTTTGCGCAGTAATTCACGCATCACGGCTTGACCTAATGCACCCGCACCAAATATGATTTGCAACGACAACACCACCTACATTTTATAAATATATATTATTATAATATATAAATTGAGGTAATGTCAGCCATTTTGTGGAAGGAATAATCGAATTTATCCTCGCTTACATCCATTAGAGCGTTTGACCGCTGTCGACGGTTATGATTTGTCCCGTCATCGATTCCTGGGACAGCGCTGAACAAATGCTTTTGGCAATATCTTCTGGAATGGATATGCGCTGCAGCAGAAGATTTGGAGCCAGCTGCTTCATTTGATCTTCTCTGCCTTCCCACCATCTTGTGGCAACAGCACCTGGTACAATACAGTTTACTCGAATATATGGAGCTAACGCGCGGGCCAATGATTTCGTCAGGCCGTGAACGGCAGATTTGGATACGGCATAAGGAAGTGAAGAGCCTAAACCGGTTGTTCCCGCGATACTGCCAATGTTGACGATCGCTCCTTGTTGATTCTTGAGCATATAAGGAGAAACCGCCCGTGCGCAAAAAAACATGCCCTTCACATTGACATTGTAAAGTTCGTCCCATACATCCTCTGTTGCGGCTTCCAAATCACTCATCGGGATATGCCGAGTGATGCCGGCGTTATTGACGAGCAGGTTAATCGTACCTAGCTGCTGAACAATGTGGCGAATCATTTCCCTGATTTCCTGGTCTTGAGACACATCGGCTTGGACCGTGACGGCATGTCCTCCTTTATTAAGGATCACACGTTTGGTTTCTTCCGCATCCGCTGCGGAACGGGAATAATGAATAGCAACGACGGCTCCTCGCTCAGCTAGTTCAATACAAGTGGCCCGGCCAATTCCGGTCCCCCCGCCAGTAACCAAAGCAACCTTATTGTTCAAATCCATGTGTCACACGCTCCTTCTTTGTTCGATGAATATGTTTCATTGTATAATGGAAAATTGATTCTGTATAATTGAATGAAATGATCGATAAATTCAATATTTTTGAACTTATGGAGGCCATATGGATTTAAAAGCGATACAAACCTTTCAAACGATTGTGAATTTCGGCAGCTTTCATCGGGCCGCGGAGGAAATGAATTATGCGCAATCCACCGTAACGATGCAAATACAAAAGCTTGAGTCCGAATTAGGAGTTGCGCTGTTCGCACGAGGGAGAAAGCAGATCCGATTAACCGAAGCGGGAAGATTGTTCTATGAACAAAGCTTGCACATTACGAGGCAAGTAGAGCATTTACAGACAAGTCTATCGGATTTCATGTCCGGAGAAGGAGGGGAAGTCCGAATGGGTGTGACAGAGCCTGCAGCAAGCCATCGTTTTCCAGCCATCTTAGCTGAATTCTTATCTCAATTCCCTAAGATACGAATCTCTCTCGATATATCCAACACACCTATACTTAGCGAGAGGCTTCTAAAGGGGAATTTAGATATAGCGATATGCTCTCCTGCAGAAATGAACACAGAGCTCTATTTTGAACCGTTATTTGTCGAGGAATTTATGCTCTTGATGCCGAAAGACCACCCACTTGCTATAAAAGATATGATCGAACCGAAAGATTTTCAGGGGTACAGGCTGCTAATTACATCGCCCACCTGTCCATATCGCAGAAAATTGGAAATGATTTTGCAGGAGTCTGGAATGACCTCGATCGATACGATGGAAATCGGAAGTATGACTGCTTTGAAGCATTATGTCGCGAGTGGATTTGGAATGGCTCTAGTTCCGAAAATCATGCTGAATCCGGCACCGGAAGGTACAACGATTCGGGCTATGAGCGGCAGTCAAGTGAACATGAGTATCGGTATTCTGATGAAATCATCGGAAAATCCTTTGAATTTGGCTGGAATAAAGCTGGTAAAGTATTTAAAGCAATGGGAATGGAAGTAATCTATTGCCCCTATTAACGGAGCAGGGCATCAAATGATTAAGCAGCAAGCCATCTTATTCTTATATGAGCATTTTGCAGAAACCTGAGCCCTTGTTACAGAAGGATTTTCAGAGATAAAAAAGGGACTTCACCCCAATTTGGAGAAGTTTTCAAGTGACCAAACCCAAAAACTCCGAGAGGAAG